>NZ_JBALOZ010000244.1:401-14546 GCF_036965125.1 Bacillus sp. JJ1503 | reverse complement strand
GCTCATAAATGTCTTTTTTCAAGAAAAAGACTAAAAAATAAACGTTGACGTTTTTGTTCGTTCAGTTTTCAAAGAACTATCATATCGCTCAGAGGCGACTTTATTATCTTATCATCTGCACAAGTCTTTGTCAACAACTTTTTTCTCGGTGAATTCCGTTGTTTCAAAAGGCTTTTGTGGAGACTTTTAATATATTAACACCATATATAAACACTGTCAACATAATTCTTTTGAAAAATGAACAGCTACTTTAACGCGCAGCTGTTCATCTATTTAAATTATCCACGTCTGTATAGCTACTAGTGAAAATAAACCAGGAATTCCTAGAAAGCCTGAGACAGAGGCTGTGATTAAATTAATGGGCACATGTATGCCGAACTGATTCCCAAACGTATTTAAAAAGAATAAAAACAGTGCACCAATCAGTATCTTAATAATACCTTGTCCAACCATTTTAACTGGCTTCAGTGGCGTTCCCATAATCAACAGTAATAATATGCATACTCCTAATATAGAAATAACGATAACAGGCTCCAATAAGAAAAATCCTCCTTTCGAGAAACTTGTACTATCAATTTATGAAATCGATATACAAAAAAGACCTCGATAGAAGGACTATGTCCAAAAATTATTTGTGTAAGGTGATATTTCTTTTTTTTACTTCTTTAAAAAGAAAGAAGTATTTTGCCTCTGCAAGTTTTGCTTGTGTCATAATCTCTGCGGATGGATCAAAGCTTTTTTCGACAAGTGTTTTTTGATTTGCCCATGCTTCTCTTAAATCATAAACTTTATCTAATAGCTTTTCATTAAATTCCTTACGCAGCCAGCCCTTCCTACGAAATAACATTATCTTCGCCCCCATTAGAAAGCGCATGCGCCTCGACAGTTTAGATTTAAACCTCTCTTCTTCCTTCAAGTGCCTTTGAAAGAGTCACCTCATCGGCATATTCAAGGTCTCCTCCGACAGGCAGCCCGTGGGCAATTCGCGTAGCACGAATTCCAGATGGCTTTAATAGACGTGAAATATACATAGCTGTTGCTTCTCCCTCAATATTAGGGTTCGTGGCAAGTATAACTTCTTGTACTGTGTCATCTTGGAGTCTTTTTAGAAGTGTGGGTATATTTATGTCCTCTGGCCCAATCCCATCCATTGGCGAGATCGCGCCTTGCAGTACATGATATAAGCCATGATACTCTTTCATTTTTTCCATTGCAATGACATCTTTAGGATCTTGAACGACACAAATAACCGTTCGATCTCTTCTTTGATCTTCACAAATATAACAGGGGTCTTGATCCGTAATATGGCCGCAAACCGAGCAATATGACAAATTTCTCTTAGCGTTCACTAGCGCCTTTGCAAAATCAAGGACGGTGTCTTCCTTCATACTCAATATAAAAAATGCCAGACGTGCGGCCGTTTTCGGGCCGATACCTGGCAATTTCATAAAGCTGTCAATCAGCTTAGATATCGGTTCAGGATAGTGCATATTAATTCCTCCTTATCGAAAAGCGGAGAGTACCTGCTTATGCTCTTCGCGATGGCACTCGGAGCTAGACATTGAAAAGCAGAAGCTCCATAAAAAAGAAAAGCTTCAGTCTAATCCAACAACTGAAGCTAGACAAATAGAAGTGTCTTAGAACATTCCAGGCAGATTCATTCCTTTAGTGAATTGGCCCATTGTGTTATTTGTTAATTCATCTGCCTTTTTTAGCGCCTCGTTCGTTGCAGCTAATACAAGGTCTTGTAACATTTCGATATCCTCTGGATCTACTACTTCTTCCTTGATGTTTACTTCAAGGATTTCTTTATGGCCAGAAACAATGACAGAAACCATGCCGCCGCCAGCAGTCCCTTCAATTCTTTCTTCACCAAGCTTCTCCTGAGCCTCGGCCATTTTCTTTTGCATCTTTTGCATTTGTTTCATCATATTTTGCATATTGCCCATTCCACGCATTTTATTGTACCTCCAGTTAATTAGTCTATTATTTCTACTAAATCATCACCAAACAATTTTTTAGCTTCGGCGATTAACGGTTCTTCCTCATTTGGATGTTCTTCGTTGACTCCATTATCTTGCTGGCTGTTGAGAAAGTCTTCTCTGACTTTTTGCCATTGCTCATCAGGAATTCCAACGAGCTGCAATCGTTTTCCCAAAAGCTCATACATAATACTGGATAAGATGTCGAGAAATCTCGTATTATCCATTGCCATTTGACAATGAATTTCATATTTAAATTTAATGATATAGGCGGTATGAGAGGCTGCAACAGGCTCCGCTTCATTCAATAAAGCAGCTTGGGACCTCATTTGATTATGAGCCAGCCTATTTAACATTTCGCCCCAATTGCTTTTTATCGCCATTAAATCATTTTTTGTTGCTTGCTTTAATATTTCATTAACCTTCCCAATTGGTGCTTGGAAGCCTTTACGGGAGCTTCTTTGTGCTTTTTTCTGAATAGCAGGCTGACCTTCATCTTGAATCACAACACCCTGGCGCTTCAAAAGACTGATTTCATTCTCTAAATGTTCTATCTTTTGGAGCAACGGCTGAAGATCTCCGACAGCTGCACTTGATCCTTTTCTATCAAGCTGGCAAAGCTTAACGATCGCCACTTCAAGAAAAATCCTCGGATGATTCGTCCAGCGCATTTCCTGCTGGGCCTTATTCAGTACTTCTATTAATTCATACAGCTCTTCCGGCTGGACTTTTTCAGCAAGCTGTTGGAACTCTTCATCTAACATAACTCTTTCCAGCGATTCTTCCAATTTGGGGGCAGCCTTAAAGAGGAGCATGTCTCGATAATATAGGATAAAATCCTCAACAAAACGTGCAGGATCTTTCCCTTGAAATAGAAGCTCATCTAAGAATTCCAGCCCTGCTGCCGCATCCCTTTCCATAACTGCAAGAGCCAGCTTATTTAAAAAGCCTTGCGAAACAGCTCCTGTAACAGTTAAGGCATCATCCATTGTCACTTCGTCCTGGCTAAATGATATAGCCTGATCCAGTAAGCTTAACGCATCACGCATGCCACCCTCTGCTGCTCTCGCAATCACATGCAATGCTTGTTCCTCACACTTAACGCCAGTCTCTTCGACAATGAGCTTCATTCTGCCTACAATTGCTTGTGCTGTAATGCGTTTAAAATCAAATCGCTGGCATCTTGAAATAATCGTAAGCGGAATCTTATGGGGCTCAGTTGTTGCTAAAATAAAGATAACATGCTTTGGAGGTTCTTCAAGTGTTTTCAATAAAGCATTGAAAGCTCCAATGGAAAGCATATGAACTTCATCGACAATATAGACTTTAAACTTTGCAACATTTGGTGCATATTTGACCTTGTCCCTAATATCCCTAATTTCTTCAACGCCGTTATTAGAGGCGGCGTCAATTTCAATAACATCTTGGATGGATCCATCTGTTATCCCTTTACAGGTAGGGCATTCATTACAAGGCTCGTTTACCGGGGACCTTTCACAGTTGACTGCCTTAGCCAGAATCTTTGCGGCACTCGTTTTCCCTGTCCCGCGGGGCCCAGAAAACAGATAGGCATGCGAGATTTTTTCCTGAAGCAGGGCGTTTTGCAATGTTTTCGTTACATGCTCCTGTCCAACAACATCGATAAAGCTTTGAGGACGCCAAACCCGATATAAAGCCTGATAACTCATTGTTACGCCCCCCTTCCTATGTATTCTCAATAACCATTATACCTTATTCATTTTCATTATTTCAAAGTTTAGAAATAAAAAAACTCATCCCAATTCAGAGAGATGAGTTTTGTTTATTATAGTTAAACTGCCGTGCACCTTCCTTCGACTGGCTCCCATAAGCGTTACTTAAGCAGTTAGCTCGGCCCAGGCGACCCTGCGGCACATGAGATGGTCCACTTAATGCTGCTTCCTTCCGGACCTGACATGGTTCATGGATTCCCATTGCGCAGGACCCGGGCGTCAACACCACTTACTTAAGGCAGGCCCTACAGGACACCAGCCTCGGGAAGGGATTCAGCCTCGCTAGAGCGGATTGCGAGTACAGGGCACCGCTACCTCCCCGCCTAGCACGGCAAAGTTGAAACCATATTTAGTTGCGCCATATGTGACGCATAATTAAGTATACTAATCTTTTGTGTAAAAATCAATTCCTATTCGCTGACAATTCCTGTATGATTATCCAACTGTGTTTGTTTCCTTAGTTTCTTCTCTTCTTTCCTTCGTTCTCGCAAGCTTTGGAAGAAAGATGACAGTAATTCACCGCACTCTTCTTCCAGGACACCTGTTACTACCTCACTCTGATGATTAAATCGCTCATCCTGCAAAAGATTCATGAAAGTGCCCGCACAGCCGCCCTTCGGATCCTTTGCACCGTACACAACCTTTTTTATCCGAGAAAGGATAATGGCTCCAGCACACATAGGGCACGGCTCCAGCGTAACATAAAGAATGGCATCCTCAAGCCTCCACGTTCCAAGCTGCTGACAAGCTTTATCAATAGCAAGTAATTCCGCATGGGCAATTGCATTTTGATTGGATTCCCGTAAATTATGAGCTCTTGCAATGATTTCCCCATTTAAAACAATAATAGCTCCAATAGGCACTTCCTTCATATCCTCAGCCTTTTTTGCCTCTTTTATCGCTTCTAGCATATATATTTCATCTGACTGTTCCATTTGCAAATCCATTTATTTTTCATCCTTTTAATAAGATCCTTTGTTAAATTATATCATTACTTCATTTATTCCTTCATAAAATGGTTGTAGTGTTTAATTTTATTCATCGAGAATGGTCCTTATTTGTTAGATAAAGGAGGAGTCATTTTGCAAATTCATGTTGTTCAGGCAAACCAAACCTTAACAAGTATCGCGCGTGCCTATGGAACGACCGCCAATGATATAGCCGAAGCTAATGAAATTCCGAATCCTAATAATCTAGTGGTTGGTCAAACCCTAGTAATCCCCATTATCGGCCAATTTTACACGGTGCATAGCGGGGATAGTCTATACTCAATCTCAAGGAAATTTAATATTTCCTATCAGGAACTAGCCTCTATTAACCACATTTCTGTTAACACGCCGCTTCAGGTCGGATTTAGACTTTATATTCCGCCCCGTCCAAAACAGCAGGCTGAATTTAATGCGTATGTAGAACCAAGGGGCACAACGGTTGCACCCAATTTAGAAACAAGTGCACGAGAAGCCGCTCCTTATTTGACCTATTTAGCTCCTTTTAGTTTTCAGGCACTTCGTGATGGGTCCCTGAAAGAGCCATTACTAAATAATTTCCCTGCGATTGCCCGTGCCAACAGAAATGTACTGATGATGGTGATTACAAACCAGGAGAATGATCAGTTTAATGATGAATTGGGTCGGATTCTCCTCAATGATATGCCCATTCAGGACAAATTTTTAAATAATATCGTGGCAACAGCTAAAAAATACGGCTTCCGGGATATACATTTCGATTTCGAATACTTGCGCCCAGCCGATCGAGAAGCATACAATCGTTTTCTTAGAAAAGCCAAGGCTAGATTTCAGCAGGAAGGCTGGCTGCTTTCGACTGCTCTAGCTCCTAAAACAAGCGCTGGGCAAAAAGGACGCTGGTATGAGGCACATGATTATAAGGCACACGGGGAGATTGTTGACTTCGTTGTCATCATGACCTATGAATGGGGCTATAGCGGCGGACCGGCCATGGCAGTTTCTCCTATTGGACCCGTTCGGAAGGTATTAGAGTATGCAATAACAGAGATTCCTTCCAAGAAAATATTAATGGGACAAAACTTATACGGCTATGACTGGACACTGCCATTTGTTCAAGGCTCCTTTGCGCGAGCATTAAGCCCTCAGCAGGCTATACAGCTTGCCGCGAATAACAATGTCGCTATTCAGTATGACACGAAAGCACAGGCACCATTCTTCCACTATACGGATCAGGCGGGGAAAAGACATGAGGTCTGGTTTGAAGACGCCCGCTCCATTCAGGCAAAATTTGATTTGATTAAGGAATTGAAGTTAAGAGGAATGAGCTATTGGAAGCTTGGCCTTTCTTTTCCGCAAAACTGGTTATTGATCACAGAGAATTTTAACGTTGTAAAAAGACCTTAAGAGATTTGAAACAGCTGATACATTGTCAGCTGTTTTTTTGTGCCATTTTAATAAATTCTGCCGGTCGACCTAATTGAACAAACCCTTGATATACGAAGTAATGATCAGCGCAGTGAAATTAGATAGAGGCCTATTGGAAAG
This sequence comes from Bacillus sp. JJ1503, assembly GCF_036965125.1. Classification (NCBI taxonomy): domain Bacteria; kingdom Bacillati; phylum Bacillota; class Bacilli; order Caryophanales; family Bacillaceae; genus Bacillus; species Bacillus sp. JJ1503. The sequence continues at coordinate 8,303 of NZ_JBALOZ010000244.1, read as the reverse complement.
CAGATGCATTCCCTATAAAAAAATTCCATATCCCTTCCACCACGATTGTATGATAAAATAATTTTTGTGTCATTTAAGGACGGAGTGCCAAACAACACTTTTATAGATAAAGCAGGACGGAGTAGGAGGACTATCCATGGGAGCAACCCCTTTTATCACGGTTGAGGGACCAATTGGTGTTGGAAAAACATCACTAGCTAAGGCCATTTCTGATCATTTCGAATTTGCCCTACTGAAAGAAATAGTAGATGAAAACCCGTTTTTAGGTAAATTCTATGAAAACATTGAGGAATGGAGTTTTCAAACTGAAATGTTTTTTCTCTGCAACCGCTATAAGCAGTTAGCTGATATTCAGAACCATTTTCTGAAGAAAGATAAACCTGTCGTTGCAGACTACCATATATTAAAAAATCTTATTTTTGCCGGGCGATCATTGAATACACAGGAATACGAAAAGTATCTAAAAATTTACGATATCCTAACTGTAGATATGCCAAAGCCCAATGTAGTGATTTATCTTCATGCAAGTCTAGAAACAATTCTGAAGCGTATTCGCCTAAGGGGAAGGGATATTGAAAAGAATATAAGCCCCTTGTATTTAGAGCAATTATCCATAGATTATGACAAGGCGATTAGCGACTTCGAATCTCAGCATCCGGAGGTTTCAGTTCTACGCTTCAATGGCGATCATTTAGACTTTGTAAAAAATCAAGAGGATCTCCAAACGATCATTGACACGTTATCTATCACATTAATTAAAGGGAGCATGCAATCATGATTCTTCGAAACAAATATGGAATCCCTTCAAATGCAGTCATCACGATTGCCGGAACGGTTGGAGTGGGAAAATCTACAATGACCAATGCCCTTGCAAAGGCTCTACACTTTCGCACATCCTTTGAAAAAGTGGATACCAATCCTTATTTAGATAAATTTTATGCGGATTTTGAACGCTGGAGCTTTCATCTGCAAATTTATTTTCTAGCTGAACGTTATAAAGAACAAAAACGAATTTTTGAGTATGGCGGCGGTTTTATCCAAGATCGATCCATTTATGAGGACACTGGGATCTTTGCGAAGATGCATTATGAAAAAGGCACCATGTCCAAGGTCGATTACGAAACCTATACTAGCCTATTTGAGGCGATGGTCATGACTCCTTATTTCCCGCATCCGGACTTGCTTATTTATCTAGAAGGCTCCCTCGATGATATTCTATCCCGAATCCATGAACGAGGACGCCCAATGGAGCAACAGACACCTATTGAGTATTGGAAGGAAATGCATAAGCGCTACGAAGATTGGATTAACTCCTTTAACGCTTGTCCTGTACTTCGATTGAATATCAATGATTATGATATTATTGATGATGAAAGCTCAGTTGAACCGATTCTTGAACGGATTTCGGAGTTCATGAAGCAAACTCAATTATTAAAAAAATAGTCGCCCTAAACAGGCGACTATTTTAGTATATAAAGCATAAAAAAAACCGCTACATTTGCCTGTAACGGTTTTTATCTCCAATTTATGCGCGTGTATAATGTCAATGTTAATGGAGGAGGAAAGGGGATTCGAACCCCTGCGCGGTTTGACCCGCCTGTCGGTTTTCAAGACCGATCCCTTCAGCCGGACTTGGGTATTCCTCCGTATCGACAAGAAATAATATATCATTTATCAAAAACGATGTCAATATTATTTAATATTTTTTTTGAGCGGGGTTTGGCCCCGCTCAAAAAGTATTCTAACTTGGAGTTTTAGCGAAATTTACTCTGTTTTAATGACATCTCTGTTGCCCATATACGGACGCAGCACCTCTGGAATCACGAAACTGCCATCCTCCTGCTGGTAATTTTCCAACAGAGCGGCAACGGTGCGGCCGATTGCAAGGCCAGATCCATTTAATGTATGCACATGCTCAGGTTTACCCTTAGCCTCACGGCGGAAACGAATATTCGCACGTCTTGCTTGGAAGGCTTCAAAGTTACTGCAAGAAGAAATCTCTCTGTATGTGTTATAGCTTGGAATCCACACTTCAATATCATACTTTTTCGCAGCAGTGAAGCCAAGGTCACCCGTACACATGCTCATCACGCGGTATGGAAGGCCTAATAACTGGAGAACCTTCTCCGCATTCTTTGTCAGCTTTTCTAATTCTTCATAAGAGTCTTCCGGCTTTACAAATTTAACGAGCTCCACCTTATTAAATTGATGCTGGCGAATCAGCCCTCTCGTATCACGTCCAGCTGATCCGGCTTCAGAACGAAAGCAAGCACTAAATGCAGCGTAATTAAACGGAAGATCCTCTGCACTTAGAATTTCTTCTCTGTGCATATTCGTAACAGGTACCTCAGCTGTTGGAATTAAGAAGTAATCCTCATTTTCTATAAGGAAGGCATCCTCTTCAAACTTCGGAAGCTGACCTGTTCCAGTCATACTTGCACGATTGACTAAATATGGCGGCAATACCTCTGTATAGCCGTGCTCCTCTGTGTGAAGATCAAGCATAAAGTTGAATAAAGCACGTTCAAGGCGTGCACCGAGCCCTTTGTAAAATACAAATCGGCTTCCCGTTACCTTCCCTGCACGTTCAAAATCAAGAATATTTAACTGGTCAGCCACTTCCCAATGCGGCTTCGGTTCAAAGTCAAACTGTCTAACCTCTCCCCACTTCCACGCTTCCACATTGTCGTCTTCAGTTTCTCCAACTGGGACACTTTCATGCGGAATATTTGGTATGCTTAGCAATAGTTGATCTAATTCCTCTTCAACCGTGCGCAGCTCATCATCAAGCTCTTTAATTTGATCTCCAACCTCTCGCATTTCAGCAATTAAATGATCCGCATCTTGTTTATCACGTTTTAAAATGGCAACCTGCTGAGAAACCTCATTCCGTCTGCTTTTCAGCTGTTCTGCTTTCACAATTAATTCACGTCGTTTCGTATCAAGATCTTCAAATTTCCCAAGATCCGTTAAATCCTCGCCGCGATGCTCCAGCTTCTTTTTCACATCTTCAAAATTAGCTCTCAAAAACTTAATGTCTAACATTTCATAATCCCTCCTAATTTTTTAATGGGGCAAAACACAAAAAACTCCCGTCCCCAAAAAAGGGACGAGAGTTACCCGCGTTGCCACCCTAGTTGAAGGCATGAGCCTTCCACCTTAAATTCATAACGGTTTTATACCGAAAGTATTTACTGGCCAAAAAAATGGCGTTCCATACTTTGCTCGAGGATGGATTCACAAGCTTCACCCGCCAATTTCCACCAACCATTGGCTCTCTTTAGAATGAAAATCCTGTTACTAGTTCCTCTCATTGCTTTCGACTATAGTAAATTTTAATTCATAATGTACTACAATTATGAATCATTTGCAACTATATTATGCAAATTAATTTTTCTTCGCCTCTTTTACCATGTTAATAAAGTAGGAGGTAATACGGTGGTCATCTGTTAATTCTGGATGAAAGGAGCATCCAAGAATATGACCCTCACGTGCTGCCTACGATACGCTCATCATGTTTCGCCAGAACTTCCACATTCTCTCCTGCTTGCACAATATGAGGAGCACGAATAAATACCGCAGGGAAATCCTCTGCCACACCAGCAACATGTTTTTTGCCTCTACAATCGCTTCTAAATCTGTACCCGTTTTCAGCTGCCATCATTTTGATTGATTTAATATTCATAAATAATGGAGGAATATTTCGTTAATTCAAATCGGAATAATTCCCTTTCCTATAATGACACTAAACAACAAAAAGGGGTTCCTGTCAAGACAAGAAACCCCTTTTTATTAGAACCAACCTTTTACAGTTGAGGAGATGCCTCCGAAGACATTCCCGAAAAAGCTACCTATTCCACGCATCATCAACACAAACCAGTTCGCCTTTTCAATATCCTCTGCAGCAACAACATCTACTTGAATTTTATTTTTTCCCTTTTCAGATAAAAATTCTAAGTCACCTTCATTAGAAGATTCAATCGTTAAAGTTCCGACCTTTTCTCCTTCTTTAACAGGCGCCGTTAATTCCCCTTTATCATTAAGCTTTTCTTTATCCAAAACTAGCTTTGTCTTATAGTTTTCCTTTTCACCATTTTTCACAACCATTGTGATTGGATCCTTTGTTTCAATCTTTACCTTGTCTTCTTTTCCTTTAATAACAGGTAAAGTCTTTTGACCCTTCACTTGGTAATTAGCAGGTACTAACTCTTCTTTGCCAAAATTACTAAATGCATAATTAAACATTTTCTTTGTTTCATCAAAGCGGGATTTATAAGTACCCTTACCGCTTTCATCCTTGGCATTCATAATAACAGTGATGTAACGGGTGCCATTTCTGACAGCTGTACCTGTAAAGCAATAGCCAGCAAACTCCGTTGTCCCTGTTTTTAAACCATCTACGCCCTCAAAGCCATAAACAAGACTAGGAAGCATCCAGTTCCAGTTTTGCATGTCAATCGCATCTTCTGTGCCTTCTCTGAAGGTCATTTTCGGAATAGTTGTCGTTTCTAACACTTCTGGGTAGTCATTAAGCAAATAAGAAGCTAGCATTGCAGTAGCTCTAGCAGACATCACATTCTCTTCATCTTCTGTCCCAGTATGGTGGAATCCTTTTAAATCTTTATTATTTAAGCCAGATGAGTTAACAAACTTGAAATCTTTTAATCCTAGTTCTTCTGCTTTTTTATTCATCATTTTTACAAAGTTCTCTTCAGAACCCGCAAGCGTTTCTGCAATGGCAATCGTTGCAGCATTTGCTGAATAAATCGTCATTGCTTGGTACAGTTCACGAATATTGTATTTTCCATCTCTGCGCAAAGGTACATTGGATAAATTCGTATCATGAGAAATCTTCCAGACATACTCGCTAACGGAATATTCTTGGTCCCATTTCACTCTTCCCTCATTAATAGCTTCTAGAAGAAGATACTCAGTCATCATTTTTGTCATACTAGCGATACCAAGAACTTGGTCGGCATTTTTCGAATAAAGTACTTTACCTGTCTCTGCTTCTACTAGAATAGCAGCATCACCATTAACATTTAAAATATCTTCTGCATAGGCTCTATTTAAGCTAGGAAAAAGCCCTATTACCATCACGAATGCAAGAATACTAGCTACATATTTGCGAAATTTTTTCAATACAAAGCCCTCCAACTTTTTAGTACACGTCTGATATTTTATCATAATTCGACATTAAAACATAGACAGAGGATTTACCTATTCTTACCTGGAAATTTTTCATACAAAAAGCAGAGAAGCTTCATGCTTACTCTGCTCTTACATACTCGTTCTAGTATTGAATTATGAAAAAGAATAGTTTGGTGCTTCTTTCGTAATTTGGACATCATGCGGATGGCTTTCCTTTAATCCGGCACCAGTCATTCTTATAAATTGTGATTTCTCTCTTAATTCCGTTAAATCCTTTGTTCCACAATACCCCATACCTGAACGCAGACCGCCAACAAGCTGATAAATCGTATCTGCTAACGGCCCTTTATAAGGTAATCGGCCTTCTATTCCCTCCGGAACAAACTTCTTATTATCTTCTTGGAAATAACGATCCTTTGAACCTTTTTCCATCGAAGCAACAGAACCCATGCCGCGGTAAACCTTAAAGCGGCGACCTTGGAAGATTTCCGTTTCTCCAGGACTTTCAGTTACTCCTGCTAATAGACTGCCAAGCATAACGGCATGTCCACCAGCAGCAAGTGCTTTTACTACATCACCTGAATATTTGATTCCACCGTCAGCAATAATCGACTTTCCGTGCTTTCTTGCCTCAGTAGCACAATCATATACGGCTGTAATTTGAGGAACGCCTACTCCGGCAACTACTCGAGTTGTGCAAATGGAGCCAGGTCCAATTCCTACCTTTACAATATCTGCTCCTGCTTCGATTAATTCCTTTGTTGCTTCTGCAGTTGCAACATTTCCCGCAATAATCGCTAGGTGAGGGTAAGTTTTTCTTATTTCACGAACAGTATCTATTACTCCTTTTGAATGTCCGTGTGCAGTATCTACTACAATAACGTCTACTTGAGATTTAACAAGCATCGCTACACGCATCATTGTATCTTTTGTTACGCCAACAGCAGCCCCAACTAGCAAGCGGCCCTGCTCATCTTTAGCGGAATTTGGAAACTCAATCACTTTTTCAATATCTTTTATAGTGATTAAACCTTTTAGGATCCCTTCACTGTCCACAAGCGGAAGCTTTTCAATTTTATGCTTTTGAAGAATGCTCTCTGCTTCTTCTAAAGTAGTTCCCACAGGTGCAGTGACAAGGTTTTCCTTTGTCATAACATCAGAAATAATAATCGAATAATCCGAAATAAATCGAAGATCCCGGTTTGTTAAAATACCAACAAGTTTTTGCTCTTCACCATTATTTACGATAGGTACACCTGAAATTCGGTATTTCCCCATTAAATGCTCGGCATCATATACTTGTTGTTCTGGGGTAAGGAAAAATGGGTCTGTAATAACGCCGCTTTCAGAGCGCTTCACTTTATCGACTTGCTCAGCCTGCTGCTCGATCGTCATATTTTTATGAATGACACCCAATCCACCTTGTCGAGCCATTGCAATAGCCATTTCTGCTTCAGTTACAGTGTCCATCCCTGCACTGATAATTGGAATATTAAGCTTAATCTTATCTGTAAGCTGAACACTTAAACTCACATCACGTGGAAGAACCTCTGATTTAGAAGGAACAAGTAACACATCATCAAAAGTTAAACCTTCTTTTACAAACTTACTTTCCCACATCTTTTTGACCCCCAATTCTTGAAAATATTATTAGTAGGTTATCAATTGGGCAAAATACTGTCAAGGATTCTTCAATATGTTGGATTTTTCTAAAAACTCGGAGGTGCTTATTAATGCGTGACTATAAAGATTGGGATTCATTTTTATATTATTTTTCGGCAAGCTCCTCACAATCCTTTCTAAAAAAATGCTATCATCTTCAACATTTGGACTCAGCAGAACAAAAAAGTTATGAAAACAGCTACCCTTTTATATATTATCTTGAACATGGACAAATTTATTACAAACAAGCAGAACTTGCTCCGTTATTAATTAAGCCCATTCTTTTATTTTACGGAATGGTTCATTTAATAAAAGCTTGTATTTTAACTGTAGACCCTAATTATCCTGAAACAACCACTGTTCTTGCACATGGTGTTTCAACTAGGAAAAGGAAAAAACAACAATATCACTTTTTTCATGATGAGGTAAAAATCCAGAAAAGCGGACTTTTTCCGTATATGGGGGAAAAACTGTTTCACATGAAACATTTAGAAGGTGAAAAAACAAATATGAGGGAGTTACTTTCTCAGATTCCTGAACTTACTCAAATGTTCAAACAAACAGAGGGGAAACAAACATTTTTGCAAATGAAACAGCAGGATCAAATACATCTACTGCCAAAGGAAATTTTAGACACCTTTCATATGACTGAAGCCCGCTTTATAGAATATTGGAATAACGGAAATAAAGCCGATATACAAGGTGCAGATGAACAATTTATACACTTTACGATCAACTCAACATGCATAAATGATCTGCTCCCAATTAAATTCAATATTGATAATGAACAGCTTTATTTCCCTAGAATCAAAAACAGCCTAAATTTTTTCCCGGAATTATTAATCCACTATTTATTGCTTTATAATTTAAGTATGATCGCTCGGTATGAAACGGAATGGTGGAGCGAATTAATAAAAATGATGCCCAATCAGGATTTTCCCTTTATTCAGTCCTTTTTAAACATTACCTCCAAGAAGGGACCTTTTTTAATTTATCAAACGTTAACAAAAGGAAAAACATGAATTCATTGGTTGCATTGAAAAAAGGGCATATTCATGAAATAGTTCTGAAAATGTAGAGAAGAAACAT
>NZ_JBALOZ010000244.1:0-373 GCF_036965125.1 Bacillus sp. JJ1503 | reverse complement strand
CATGCTCAGAGAATTCTTTGAGCATGATTTTTTTTGCTCTTACTCATTTAAATTCCATAGTTAAAGAAACCAATGCGGACACTAAGTTCGCGATTATTGGAAAAATACAAGAAAATCTCTGCTTTTTTATCAATAACGGAATCTATGTCCGCAATTATATGAAATTACCCTATTTTTGTACACATAGCGGAACTGGTGTCCGCCTAACTCAAATAAAAAGACCAAATCAATTTATGATTTGGTCTGCTGCTTAATATGCTATTTATAGTTCGTCTTCATAAAGCTGAATTACATAATCTTTATGGATTCCCTTACAAAACTCCACAAAAAAGAACAGCCTTATTAGCTGTTCTTCTTTTGCCTAGCGACGTCC
>NZ_JBALOZ010000243.1:0-8033 GCF_036965125.1 Bacillus sp. JJ1503 | reverse complement strand
GTCCAAGCAGTGGTGCTGGACGGCCATTTCAAGAGGGGAAAGCCTTCGAAAAGTCCAAGCAGTATGAAAGTTGACCGAGAAAAGTATTCCTTAGGCGCGGCCGATTTACCAAAAGAAGTTCTGTCTACCTCCCCAAAAGTACATTCGCTTCAATAGACCGACAAATTTGACTGACAGACATGAAAAATTCGACAAACTATATAAAAGTGAATCGAAAAATGCCTATAATAATAGAAAAACCATCTGAAGGAATTAAAAATGAAGAAAAAATATATTTGGCTCACAGTAGCTATTGTGTATTGTATAGCTATTTTTATAACAACGGCTTCTCCTGCTTCGACTGGTGGAAATACGTTAATGATAATTGCAGATATTTTCAATCTATCTGAGGGTCAGGCTAGTATGATCAACGTCATATTTAGAAAGCTTGTGCATTTATCAGCATTTGGGGTGCTTGCTATATTGTTTTACAATAGCTTTGAAAAGCATCGATTTATACAAGCATGGCTATACACAACGATCTATGCAGCATCCGATGAAATTCACCAGGCTTTTCTCCCAGACCGGACAGGCGCAATTGTGGATGTTGGAATTGATTCCATTGGTGCGCTGATTGCTTTGAGTATAATAAAAATGGCTACCCTCAGAAGAAGGTAGCTATTTATTTATTATTGAGTTGGACTTTCTTGTTTAGCCTGAGAAGAATGCTTTGGTAAATGCCTTTTTATAGAAAAAATAAGTTCTGCAAATAAATAAATTGCAACAAAAGGGCTAAGCCAAATCCAATAATGATTAATCGCTTCATAAATGGAGGTTAATGCTGGATGGATCCACTTTAAACAAATGAGGGATAAAAAAATCCAGCAAATTGAAAAGGATAAACAAATATGTCCATGCAGCTGCAATGGGATATTTGAGTAATCCCACCACCGGCGATGGAAGTAAGTATGAAGTAAATAGCCGCTAACATACTCAATCAATGTTGGAATGGCTAGACAGAGAAAAAGAGCGATTAACCAATTTGTATCCTGTGAAATTAACAAAACCAAAAGCACTGGTGCAAATCCATACATAGGCTTAAAGGGGCCACTGAAAAACCCCACTTTAAAAAATCTCCTCGTTGTAACGAGGCTATAGCTGTTTTCTAGCAGCCAGCCTAAAAATGAGTACACCGTAAAGTAAAATAAAAGACTATGAGCACTAAAAACTTCTAACGTATTTACCAATTAGCAAACCCCTTTCAAGATGACAAATTCATCCTATAGGCTTCGCTAAATTTCCTTTAATATACAATTTCTTCTAAAGTGCTGAAAACTTTTTCCTTAAATAATTTTCTTACGAATATAGCCTGATAAAAGATCAATGCATGTGACCATGACAATGATGCCTAATAGAATAATCCCAACACGATCCCAGTCACGGGAGCTTAGTGCAAAAATAAGTGGCGTGCCGATCCCGCCTGCTCCAATAATGCCAAGGATTGCAGCAGATCTTACGTTAATTTCAAATCGATATAAAGTATAGGACAGGAAACCAGGCATGACTTGCGGAAGGACGGCGAACCAGAGAGTTTGCATGCGGTTTGCCCCTGTAGCCGTTAATGCTTCTGCGGGACCTGGATCAATATTCTCGATTTCTTCCGAGAAAAGCTTTCCTAACATCCCGATAGAGTGCAGGCCTAAAGCGAGTACACCAGCAAAGGACCCTGGACCAACTGCTTTAATGAACATAATCGCCATTACGATCTCTGGAAATGTCCTAACAAAACTGAGGATGAATTTACCTGAATGAGAAAGACTTTTCCCCTTGCTCATATTGGCGGCTGCCCAGAAAGCAAATGGAACGCAGAGGAAGGCTGAAATAAATGTTCCTAAAATCGCAATGGCGAGTGTATCAAGCAGCCCTCGTAATAAATCCTCTCCCTCTGGTAAATAGACATAATCCCAATCGGGGCTGAAAATTCCTGAAAAAATGGCTTTCGATACTTGAGCAGCTGTTTCTTTTACCCCTGTAATCGGCATTCCGGAAAAAGCCCAAATATAAATAAGAGCTAAAGCGAGATAGATGATCCATAGACGAATATTCTTTTTCGGTGGCTTCACAATGTTTCTAGATGTTTGGCTCATATTAATTTCTCCCGTAATTTAGTACTCATGTAGTCGATTATTAAAACAACAACTAATGTGAAAATAATAATAGAGCTTGTTTTATCATATTCAAAGAATCCGAGTGTGCGGTCATAATAGAGTCCAATTCCTCCGGCACCGACAAGTCCCAATACAGCTGCAGCCCGAATGTTTACCTCAAATGTATAAAGCACATAGGAAATATAATAGGGAAGAACTTGTGGAACGACACCAAAAAAGATCCATTGAACCTTGTTTGCGCCAACAGCAGTCATGGCTTCAAGTGGCCCAGGATCAATGGCCTCAATCGCTTCATATGTTAATTTTGCCACTAGGCCAATTGAGAAAATCGTCAACGCTAAAATACCTGGAAGTGGTCCTAAGCCGAAAATAGACACGAAAATGGCTGCTAACAGCAGGTCAGGAATCGTCCGAATTAGATTCAGGACAAAACGAATAGGATGGTATAACCATATGTTACGAACAATGTTGCTCGCAGAAAAAATCGCAATCGGAATGGCGATGAGGGCACCAAAGGTTGTCCCAATTAAAGCCATTCGAATCGTTTCAAGCATTGGCTCGACAATTTTTCCGAAGTAAGACCAGTTTGGAGGAAGCATTTGCGCAATCAGCTCGACCATGTTAGGAGCACCGATGATGAGCTCAGTAATGGTTGAATTTGTTTGGACTGCACTTCCGAAAAGCAGCAAAATAATAATAAAAATGGTTAAATAGGTTTTTAGTTTACGTGGAGGCTCAGGCAGGACCCTCTTCTGTGGCTGACTCAGCATACATTTACCTCTAATAGTTCATCCTTCTTAATAGGGCGGCCATAAATTTCCGAGAATGCTTCATCAGTCGCCTTTTTAACAGGCCCGTCAAATACAACCTCTCCTGCCCGTAATCCGATAATTCTTGTTGCGTATTCTCTTGCTAAATCAATAAAATGAAGATTCACAATGGTCGTTATTCCTAATTCCTGGTTAATTCTTTTCAGATCATCCATGACTTGCTTAGTTGTTAACGGGTCAAGCGAGGCTACAGGCTCATCTGCCAAAATGATTTTTGCTTCCTGAGCTAACGCACGGGCAATGGAGACACGCTGCTGCTGTCCACCGGAAAGATCCGTTGCTCGGGAATAAGCTTTTTCAAGAATATTGACGCGTTCTAAAGCATCGAATGCCAGATTTACATCTGCTTTTGGAAAAAGCCCGAGAATCGTACGCCAAGTTGAATGATAGCCAACACGCCCCGAAAGTACATTTCTCAATACCGAAGAACGCTTCACTAAATTAAAGCTTTGAAAAATCATGCCGATGTCACGGCGGATTCGTCGTAAATCAGATCCCGTTGCTGTCGTAATCGATTTGTTATTGATAAAAATTTCGCCTTCAGATATATCAATCAAACGATTAATTGAACGCAGTAGGGTTGATTTTCCTGCTCCCGACAAGCCAACGATGACGACAAACTCACCTTCATGAATCTTTAAATCAATATTGTTTAACCCTTTCACACCATTATGGTATGTCTTGGAGACATTCTTAAATTCAATCACTTTTATTCCACCTTTGGTTATTTAATCAAAAAATGCCATACCAGTTCTTAACCCTTCACTGGCTGGCATTTTTGGCTTCCTATATTACTCGGTTTTCACTCTTTCTGCATAATCGCGAACAATATCAAACACTTTATCTTCAGATGGTGTATAGCCTTCATGGGAGTAAATGTCTTTAATGATGGCATGGCCTTCTTCATCCTTGCCAATTTCAATAAAGGCATCCTGAATTTTTTTTGTCCATTCTTCACTCATATCGGAGCGGATTGAAATCGTATCGTTTGGAATTGGTTCTGTGAAATGAAGAACTTTTGTCTCTTCGAATACACTTGGATAATCGCCTTTTACAATATTACGTGCATCTTGGAAAATAACCGCTGCATCAACATCACCGTTTAGTAATGCAATCACAGCTTGGTCATGTCCCTTCACTGTGATCCCCTCAACGTCCGTAAGCGGGTCAATTTTTTCATCCATTAAGGCAGCTGCGGGCCAAACATAACCTGCTGAAGATGTAACGTCTTGGAAAGCAATTTTCTTTCCTTTTAAATCTTTCACGCTTTTGATATCAGAATCTGCTTTTACAATAAACATAGATTTATAGAAATCCACTAATTTATCATTAGGTGCACCCGTTTCATCGTCAACACCGAAGCGTTGTGCTTGCAAAATAACATTTGCAGCCTCTTTTTCATGGGCTTGTACATATGCCGTTGGAGGCAAAAAGCCAACGTCTACTTTTTTCGATGCCATTGCTTCAACAATCGTGTTGTAGTTAGTTGATACACTTACTGTTACAGGAATTCCTAGCTTGTCCTTAAGCAAACCTTCTAATGGTTTAGCTTTTGCTTCTAATGTGTCTGCATTTTGCGATGGTACAAATTGAACAGTTAAGCTTTCAGGGGTGTAATCTCCGCCTGATGTTTTGTTTGAGCCGCATGCACTCAAGATGGCCGTTGTTAGAGCAAGAGATAGGCCAATCGTTGCCAATTTCTTAAACATTTCAGTTACCTCCAAATGGAAAAAGAATATTTTACGATTTGAATTATAGCAAACGATATGGATAGTTCTGTAAATATGGTGTTAAATAATGTAAATGTTTGGTGTGGTTTGTTGTAAAATAAATTTACATGAAAGAACTACCTATATAATCAAAGTGGAAGTAATTAGAGGGGATGTGAAGTGGAAGCCATGGATAATGAACGCTGTGAGCTTATTATTATGGAAACTAGTGATCTGCACGGAAATGTGTTCCCGATTAATTACAGGGATAATGAAGAAGTGAATGCAGGGCTAGCAAAGATTGCTGCACTGATTAAAAGTGAGAGAGAAAACAATCAATACTCCCTTTTAATAGACAATGGGGATTTCATTCAGGGGACGCCTTCAACATATTATTATGCAAAATTCCTTCCAGAAAAGATAAATCCTCTTATAAGCCTGCTAAATGATTTAAATTATGATTGTGCTGTAATTGGAAATCACGAGTTTAATTACGGTTCCGAATTATTACAGGCAGCGGTGGACGAGTCCCAGTTCCCGTGGTTATCGGCCAATATATTAAGAGAAGGAACGAAGGAAAGTGCATTTGGTCCTCCGTACATAGTGAAGGAGTTTGAAAATGGGCTGCGTGTTGCTGTTCTAGGAATTACGACACATTATATTCCGAATTGGGAAAACCCAAGGCATATTGTGGGACTCCAATTTGAAGATGCGTTAGCTAGTGCAAAAAGGTGGGTTAATTTTATTCAAAAGCATGAACAGTATGATTTGCTTGTCGTTTCCTATCATGGAGGATTTGAACGGGATCTATCCAACGGGGAGCCTGGAGAAGCCATGACTGGAGAAAATCAGGCTTATGCGATATGCCATGAAATTGAAGGAATTGATATTTTGCTGACGGGTCACCAGCATCGAATGATTGCGGATACTTTGAACGGAGTGACAGTCGTTCAACCCGGCTACAATGGACAGGCTTTAGGTAAAGTGAAAGCTTTTTTTGAAAAAATCGAAGGAAAATGGGTATTTAAAAGCTGCTCGTCACAGCTTATAGAGGTTGACCATTCTGTTCAAGCAGATCCTCATATCTTGAAAATGACTGAAGAGTATGAGAAGGACACTCAAATTTGGCTTGATCAGCCAATTGCCAAAATAATAGGGGATATGACGATTTCCAGCGCATTAGAATTAAGATTAGGAGATCATCCTCTTATTGAATTTTTAAATTATGTGCAAATGGATGCATCAGGCGCAAGGATTTCCTCTACTGCTTTATTTGATAATCGCTCTCGTGGTTTTCAGGAACAGGTGACAATGAGGGACATCGTTTCAAATTATATTTATCCGAACACGTTGAAGGTCATTCGAATCACTGGGCAGGATATGAAGGATGCTTTGGAGATTAGTGCATCGTATTTTATGCTCGGTAAAGATGGTGAGATTCAGGTTAATCCTGCCTTTGCAGAACCGAAGCCCCAACACTATAACTACGATATGTGGGAAGGAATTGAGTATGAGTTTGATATAAGAAACCCTATTGGGGAGCGGGTCGTTAAATTAAGCATTAAGGGAGATCCTGTTCAGATAAAAGGTGAATATGATGTCGTCATGAACAACTATCGAGCCGGCGGGGGTGGAAACTACAATATGTTCAAAGATAAGCCTGTCATCAAAGAAATTCAGACAGATATGACAGAGTTAATCGCTAACTATATGATGAAAAGGAAAAAGATCTATGCCTCCTGTGATCATAATTGGAAGGTTGTTTGGTGATCGGTAAATTAAATATTGTGAAATAAAAAGACTGTAGACAAGCTCGGTTTTACCGAATTTGTCTACAGTCTGCAAGGTATTAATATACATTAAAGTAGCTTAGCAATACTTCTATTGTAGTTTTTCAACCTTGTAGCCTTTATTTTTAAGTAGCTGGATAACGCTCATATCGCCAAAGTAATGTCCTGCACCTACAACAACAAAATAAGTTTCTTTCGTACTTCCTGTTAAGTACTGTTCAATTTTATTCGCCATTCCAATATTTCTATTATCAAGCAGTTCAGTCATATATGTTTGGTATTCTGGGCTATCGTCTGGAACGTTAAAAAGTAAATTTTCAATTGCGTCATCATCACTATATTGCCAAGCTTTTATAAGGGCTTCTAGTTCGCCGCCGCTATCAACTTTTAGGGAATCTTCAAGCAGTTTTATTTGCACATTTTCAGAAAAGCTGTCCATCATATTTAATTGGAACTCTGCTCCCTCTAACTCAATAATTTTTTTACCACCCGCTTTAGACAAGAAATAATAATCAATTCCTAATTCAGGTTTATATTTAGGATCAGTTATTTTTAAACTTTCTAAAATTATATTAAAATACCAAGGTTCAAAATGCTTGAGTTCGTTAAAATCGGCACCCAAACTAATAAAAATATCTTTTAGTTTCGTGTAAAGCTCCTCTGAAATATGATCCTCAATGGTTGAACCATCACCATAGATAGCTTTTTCAAGGATGGATTGTTGAAATTCAAGGGGATTTAAATTAAGAATATCTGCTTCAACAACTAAATATTTTGATTCATCAAAAGCCTTCATTATTTTCGAGTTTAAAGGATAAAAGTCTTCAATACCTAAATGAATTGAACCTAGCATGTAAACAGTGTTGCCGCTTTTTTCTGCTTTCCAAAGGAATCCACCCTCATTTTCCGCAACCTGTTCCTTTTCACAGCTGGCCGCTTTAACCTCAGCTAATTTCCTTTTGGAAGGGGTCTCATATTTTATTGCACTATCTTTTTTTACATAATAGCCTCCACCTACTCCATAAATGTCACCACTAGAATGGTTCTTAAATGAATAGACTCTATATTCACCCTTTACAGGTAGTGTCTTGTGTGCCTCAAGCTTATTTTCTTTCAAAGAGAATAACTTAGCTTCTTTCAGGATGGTGATTTTACTTAGTTGACCACTCTTAAGTTCTGTTTTCCCCCACATAATCTTCTTAGGAACACAATCCTTACTACTTTCCGATGCCGCAAAAGCCGTATTAACTGAAAAGGATAAAACTACGAGCAATGTAGCAATGAAAAGCATAGCTGCATTTTTAAATATCTTTTTCAAAGTATTTCTCTCCTCTCTAATAAAGTATTCGTTAATAGAGAAACCAATTATATGTAGTATAGTAAACTATTAACAAATTAATAATACCTTAATTTAGGAGGTGACTCAACAAAGTAAAAAAAAGCCAATAGATAAAGTCCTTTTCGGACGAGTCTATAAGCTTTTTTAATATTATTTACTATTAACCTTGCACACTTTCCTTTTCATAAACCGGTACCCAGCCCTCTTCTGTTACGAAA
>NZ_JBALOZ010000242.1:12635-14006 GCF_036965125.1 Bacillus sp. JJ1503 | reverse complement strand
ATATCATACGGACTAAATGTCCACTGTGAGCCGGCAATCTATACAACTGATCATATGCTAGAAAGTATTATTGAATATTTAAATATGAAAAAGTAATTTTTCAAAAATAGGAGTGAGCCTAATGGATATCCAATTTACGAGACATAGAAGACTTCGCCAAAGTCCAAACATGAGAGCTTTAGTCCGTGAAAACCATTTAAGTACTGATGATTTAATTTATCCGATTTTTGTTGCTGAAGGACAGGATATTAAAAGAGAAATTTCCTCTATGCCTGGAATTTATAATTTATCATTAGATCATCTTGAAGAAGAAATGAATGAGGTTGTATCATTAGGAATTAAATCCGTCCTCCTTTTCGGGATTCCCATTGAAAAAGATGAATGCGGCAACCAAGCGTATCATGATCATGGGATTGTTCAAGAAGCCACTAGATTTATTAAGGATAAGTTCCCGGATGTCATTGTTATTGCCGATACTTGTCTTTGTGAGTACACAAGCCATGGGCATTGCGGTGTGATTGAGAATGGACAAGTATTAAATGATCCTTCACTTGACCTATTAGTACAAACGGCTGTCAGTCAGGCAAAAGCAGGTGCCGATATAATTGCTCCATCTAATATGATGGATGGATTTGTCGCTGCAATTCGTGCAGGCTTGGATGAAGCTGGCTTTGAAAATATACCTATTATGTCTTATGCCGTTAAATATGCTTCAGCCTTCTATGGTCCGTTCCGTGATGCAGCTGACAGTACACCTCAGTTTGGCGATCGTAAAGCTTACCAAATGGATCCGGCAAACCGTATGGAAGCTTTACGTGAAGCAGAATCTGATTTAATGGAAGGCGCCGATTTTATCATTGTGAAGCCTGGAATGCCGTATCTCGATATCGTCCGAGATGTGAAAAATAATATTAATCTTCCACTCGTTATTTATAATGTGAGCGGGGAATATTCCATGGTGAAAGCAGCCTCACAAAATGGCTGGATTGATGAAGAGCGAATTGTCATGGAAATGCTAGTTGGAATGAAGCGTGCCGGCTGTGATTTAATTATTACGTATCACGCTAAAGACGCGGCTAGATGGCTGCGGAACCAGTAGTTGTAAAACCTGATGAGCTGGCTTAATAAAGCCCTTCAGTGCAGGAAAAAGGTCAGAAGGGCGTTAAGAGGGCTTTTAAACGCCATTTAGTGCAGGAAAACAGGTCAGAAGGGCGTTAAAAGTGCTTTTAAACACCCTTGAGTGCAGGAAAATAGGTTAGAAGGTCGTTAAGTGTGCTTTTAAACGCCCTTCAGCACTGAAAATCAGTTCAGATGGTAGTTAAAGTGACTTTATAACGTCTTTCAGTGCCAGAAAACGTTCTGAAGGTAGTT
>NZ_JBALOZ010000242.1:11013-12521 GCF_036965125.1 Bacillus sp. JJ1503 | reverse complement strand
CCCTTCAGTGCCAGAAAACAGGTCAGAAGGTAGTTAAAGGGATTTAATAACGCCTTTCAGCATTGAAAAATAGTTCAGAAGGTAATTAAAGGGACTTTAAAACACCCTTCAGCCTTAAAAGTTATACTTAAACCGTCTTTAGAAAAACATTAAAACGAGAAGAGGGATTAAATGCGCTCTTACGAAAAATCTATTCAAGCTTTTAAAGAAGCAAGCAGATTGATGCCTGGTGGGGTTAACTCACCTGTGCGTGCCTTCAAATCAGTTAAAATGGATCCGATTTTTATGGAAAGAGGAAAGGGTTCCAAAATTTATGATATCGATGGCAATGAATATATTGACTATGTTTTATCATGGGGGCCTTTAATTCTAGGGCATTCGAATGATCGTGTTGTTGAGGCAATAAAGAAGGTAGCTGAAATGGGAACTAGCTTCGGTGCACCAACCGTTCAAGAAAATGATCTGGCCAAGCTTGTTCAGGAGAGAGTACCTTCTATTGAAGTCGTACGTATGGTCTCCTCTGGTACAGAAGCAACAATGAGTGCTTTAAGGCTCGCACGAGGCTATACGGGCCGAAACAAAATTTTGAAATTTGAAGGCTGCTATCACGGACATGGCGATTCCTTGCTTATTAAAGCAGGATCTGGAGTCGCTACACTTGGACTTCCAGATAGCCCAGGTGTACCAGAAAGTGTAGCCAAAAATACGATTACTGTTCCTTATAACGATTTAGAAAGTGTTAAATACGCTTTTGAACAATTTGGAGAAGATATTGCCTGTATTATCGCCGAGCCTGTAGCTGGGAACATGGGAGTTGTTCCGCCTCTTCCTGGCTTCCTAGAGGGTTTAAGAGAAATTACATCTCAATATGGCGCACTTTTAATCTTTGACGAGGTTATGACAGGCTTCCGTGTTGATTACAATTGTGCTCAAGGCTATTACAATGTTACTCCAGATATCACTTGTTTAGGCAAAGTAATCGGCGGGGGACTTCCTGTTGGCGCATATGGCGGAAAGGCTGAAATTATGGAGCAAATTGCACCAAGCGGTCCTATTTATCAGGCAGGAACCTTGTCTGGAAATCCATTAGCCATGACGGCTGGCTATGAAACATTGAGTCAGCTTACTCCAGATTCATATAAAGAATTCCAGCGTAAAGGGGATTTATTAGAAGCTGGTATAAAAGCTGCAGCAGAAAAATATGAAATCCCTCATACTTTCAATCGTGCTGGCTCGATGATTGGTTTCTTCTTTACAAATGAAGATGTCATTAACTACGATAAAGCCAAATCCTCGAACCTGGATTATTTTGCATCCTATTATCGGGAAATGGCTAATCAAGGAGTATTCCTTCCTCCTTCCCAATTTGAAGGTCTCTTCTTATCCACTGAACATAGTGATGAAGATATCGAAAAAACACTCCAAGCAGCAGAAATTGCATTTTCAAAGCTCAAAGGATAAAGTGAAACTTCAATCAGTGGGGGCATTATCCCACTGATTGTTAGTTG
>NZ_JBALOZ010000242.1:1453-10986 GCF_036965125.1 Bacillus sp. JJ1503 | reverse complement strand
CGTGGCGTTCTTAGTCTGTATTCCAATAATCGGGCTTTTACGGGCAGTTGCTCCGTTAACACTTAATATAAGTACTAATATTAATAATGAGCTTACTGCCCGTTAATCTGCGATAATTTTACTTACTACACTCATCTTTATAGATGGGTGTTTTTTTTTGTAAATTTTTTGCCGAGCTGTGTTATTTTCAATCATAAAAAAATTATCATTCTCATAAAGTGTAAATGACATAGTGATTAAACGTGAAGGGTATGAAAGGAGGAGTCGCTTTGTCTCAAGGAAACCCATCGTCTTTACGATTTTCTTTAGAGGAATCTGTATGGTTTCAAAAAGGACAGGAAGTATCTGAATTAATTTCAATTTCACTTGATCCCGATATTCTTATTCAAGAAAATGATCAATATGTAACGATTCAAGGAGCACTCGAGTTATCAGGTGAATATAAACGGTACGAGACAGCAGAAATAGAATATGAGGATACCTTTACAGCTCCGAAATTTATTCAAGTAGTAGAAGAAAGAGATGAAGGAGTATGTGAATTCACTCACTTCTTCCCAGTAGACATAACGATACCAAGAAATAGAATTGAAAGTGTTCATAATATTGATGTATTAGTCGAATCTTTTGATTATGTTTTTCCTGAAAGAAGCTGTATGAAGTTAACAGCGAATTTGACGATCTCAGGTTTGTACGGGGAACAGCAGCATGCTCCCCAAAGAACAGACGTTGAGGATAAGGAGCCTGCTTATCATATAGAAGTAGCAACGCCTGAATTAAACTGGGATATAGAGGATGAAACAGTTGAGGATAGAGAGCCTTTCACAGAAAAGGAAGACAAAACGATCTTTGTTCCATTTGAGGCTGAAGCGAAAAAACAGCCTGAAGTGGCAGTAAGGAATGAGAAAGTTCAGTTAGAGGCTGTTGAGGAAAAGATTGAAATACTGCCGGAGGTCTCATTTTCGGCACAAAGAGGTGAACAAAAACCTCCTTCCGCTGAAGAAATCTATTCAATGCCGAATTTGGAAGAAAGTACTCTTCAGGTAGTCGAAATAGAAATTGATCAGGAATCCAGCAGTGACGAATCTTCTGATCATTTAGCCAAAAAAGCTGCTGCCGAAAAAGAAGTAGCAGATAAAAAGAAGAAAAAGCCAACGAAAAAGAAAAGCATGTCTTTAACTGAATTTTTTGCGCGGAAGTCAGAGGACGATGTTGCTAGGCTAAAGGTGTGTATCGTTCAGCTAGGTGATACGATCGATATCATTGCCGAAAGATATGAAATTCCTGTTCAACGGTTACTCAGTGTGAATCATTTGGAAATTAGTCAGGATATATATGAGGGGCAGGTCCTTTATATCCCAGTTGCTGTTGCCCACAAATAATTTCTAAATAATAGGCTGGGCAGGTAACTATTCACCTGCTCAGTTTTTCTATTTGTCTAGCTCAAGCACTTTGGCGTATACGCTTTTTTATAAAGGCAGGTGATTCTTATGAAAGAGAAGAATCGATTACAGAACGTATATCCGATATTAAAACATTATGCAATTGAACCGCATTTTGTCGAAGAAATGGGTAGGATTCAAAAAATCTATTCAAATAAAGGTGTGTTTGCCTTAAAAAAAATTGATCCTAGAGATGGGGGAGATTTTGTCAAGCACATCCAAAATCTATATCAAAAGGGCTATAATCGAATCGTGCCTGTCTTTCCAACATTAGATGGAAGGTATGCTGTATTACATGAAAATGAACTTTACTACCTCATGCCCTGGATGATGAATGAAGCAAAAGAATTAAGCCATGAACGCAACCATCAGCTCTTTCGTGAACTTGCAAGACTTCATACTTTATCAGCATCTGAATTAAAGATTAGTAAAGAAGACAGAACCGAACATTTTGAAAAAACACTGTTAGAAAGGGAAAAGGAACAGGAGTTTTTGGAAGGATTTATGGAAGCTTGTGAACAAAGAGACTATTTGTCCCCCTTTGAATTAATGTTTGTTCTTTCCTATAACGAAATGCAACAGGCTTTAGATTTTTCTATTAAAAAGCTTAAAGAGTGGCATGAAAAAACGAAGGATCATGATAAGGCCCGAATTGTAACCGTTCATGGGAAAATCTCAGCAGACCATTTTTTATATGATGACAAAGGCTATGGTTATTTCACAAACTTTGAACGTGCTAAGCAAGGTTCCCCCCTACATGACCTGCTGCCCTATTTGTCACGAACGTTGAAAACCTATCCAAAGAGATCAGAGGAATGTATTGAGTGGATTTATACGTATTTGAAATACTTCCCTTTAAAAGAGGATGAATTGCTGCTGTTTCAAAGCTATTTTGCCCATCCAGGTGCGGTTATTCGTGCAGCCGAGAAATATTACAAAAATCCTTATAGCCATCATGAACGAAAGATTCTTCTGCACTATCAAAGACAATACTGGCAGATTAAAAATACAGAATATGTATTGATGAGGATGGAAGAGATCGAGAGACAAAAACAGGAGGCAAAAGCGCAGGCAGAGGCAGCAGCAGCAGCAAAACAAGAAGGAGCCCAAAATTAAATAGATTTTGGGCCCTATAATAGCTCAAGGCGTAGAGCGACAGCAATTAAAATTAAGACAGCAAGGAAAAGCACGTCAAAGGTAGTTGGAAAAATAATGACTCGTATTCCTTGAAAGCAGCAAAATGGAATAATAAACTGGGAGCAAGCCCCTCTAATTGTTTTTAACCACGGCGGCAGTGTATAAGGATTATACTTTCTTCTCATTTACATGCCCCTTTCCAACTTTTCTCATTTCATATTATGTGTCATCCCCAATGATCGTGCTTTAAATTTGGAACAATCTGAACCGCTCAAATGAAAAATTGATCATGCTTTAAGGCACCAATGGTGTCCATTTGTATAATATATTGATTAAAAGGGAATAATGATTGACGTCAATCCTATTTATTAGGTACTATATTGAATATAATAAATGAACAGCGTGGATAGGGAAGAGTACGATGGCTGATTGCTTTTAGAGAGGAAAACTATTAGCTGAAAGGTTTTCTAAGCAGTTCCGTTGGAAGGTCGCCCTTGAGCTTCTTTCGCGAAAGGATGCAAATTCGAGTAGTGAGAGACGGGAAATCCGTTATCTAGTTAAGAGTCAATCAATTTTTTAGATTGCAGGCGCGTTTCGGTAAGGTCGCCACTGCTTTTCTATTGTTGATTGAAAAAAAGGTGGTACCGCGAAGCAAACTCCATTCGTCCTTTTACGGCGAATGGGGTTTTTTGTTTTTTTAGGATAATTGATGTAATCGAAAGGAATGAATGAGATGGAAACGAAGGAATTAACGATGCCGACCAAATATGACCCTCAATCAATTGAACAGGGACGCTATGAATGGTGGCTAAAGGGGAAATTTTTCGAGGCAAAGGACGATGCGAATAAAGAGCCGTATACGATCGTTATTCCGCCTCCAAACGTTACAGGAAGGCTTCATTTAGGTCACGCATGGGATACGACTCTTCAAGACATTTTGACACGCATGAAGCGAATGCAGGGCTATGATGTTTTATGGCTGCCAGGGATGGACCACGCGGGGATTGCTACTCAGGCAAAAGTAGAGGAAAAGCTTCGCAGTGAAGGAAAAAGCCGTTATGACTTAGGCCGTGAAAAATTTGTAGAAGAAACCTGGAAATGGAAAGAGGAATACGCTAGCCATATCCGCCAGCAATGGTCTAAGCTTGGACTGGGCCTAGATTATTCCCGTGAGCGTTTTACACTTGATGAAGGCTTATCAAAGGCCGTTCGTGAAGTATTTGTCAGCTTATATAATAAAGGGTTAATTTACCGGGGCGAATATATTATCAACTGGGACCCTTCTACCAAAACAGCTTTATCAGATATCGAGGTTATCCATAAGGATGTTCAGGGTGCATTTTACCATATGAGATACCCACTTACTGATGGCACAGGACATATTGAAATTGCAACAACACGTCCTGAAACGATGTTAGGTGATACAGCAGTAGCTGTTCATCCTGAAGATGATCGTTATAAGCACTTAATTGGGAAAACAGTTAAGCTTCCGATTGTTGGACGTGAGATTCCAATTGTTGGCGATGATTATGTTGATATGGAATTTGGTTCAGGAGCAGTAAAAATTACGCCGGCACATGACCCTAATGACTTTGAAATCGGAAATCGCCATAATCTTGAACGAGTTCTTGTTATGAATGAAGACGGCACAATGAATGAAAAAGCCGGAAAGTATAAGGATATGGACCGTTTCGAATGCCGTAAGCAAATTGTTAAAGATCTGCAGGAGCAAGGGGTATTATTCAAAATTGAAGAGCATATGCATTCAGTTGGCCACTCTGAGCGCAGCGGTGCTGTTGTCGAGCCATATTTATCAACTCAATGGTTCGTAAAAATGCAGCCATTAGCAGATAAGGCCGTAGCCCTACAATCAAAGGAAGAAAAAGTAAATTTCGTTCCGGATAGATTTGAAAATACCTATCTGCGCTGGATGGAAAATATTCGCGACTGGTGTATTTCTCGTCAGCTTTGGTGGGGACATCGGATCCCAGCCTGGTACCATAAAGAAACTGGTGAAGTGTATGTAGCACATGAAGCTCCAGAAGATGTTGAAAACTGGGAACAGGATAAAGATGTTTTAGATACATGGTTTAGCTCAGCATTATGGCCATTCTCTACAATGGGCTGGCCAGATACTGAATCAGCGGATTTCAAGCGTTACTACCCAACTGCTTGTCTCGTAACAGGCTATGATATTATTTTCTTCTGGGTTTCTCGGATGATATTCCAAGGGCTTGAATTTACAGAGCAAAGACCGTTTAAAGACGTATTAATCCATGGTCTCGTTCGCGATGCGGAAGGACGCAAAATGAGTAAATCCCTTGGCAACGGTGTAGACCCAATGGATGTAATTGATAAGTATGGAGCTGATTCTCTACGTTATTTCTTATCAACAGGAAGCTCTCCAGGCCATGATTTACGTTTCGGTATGGAAAAGGTTGAAGCAACATGGAATTTTGCGAACAAGATTTGGAACGCATCCCGTTTTGCTTTAATGAATATGGATGGATTAACATACGAAGAAATTGATTTAACGGGAGAAAAATCGGTTGCTGATAAATGGATTTTAACAAGGTTAAATGAAACGATTGAAACGGTGACAAGATTGTCCGACCGTTATGAATTCGGAGAAGTTGGGCGCATACTATACAACTTTATTTGGGATGATTTCTGTGACTGGTATATTGAAATGGCGAAGCTTCCACTATACGGTGAAGACGAAGCAGCTAAGAAAACAACTCGTTCTATATTAGCTTATGTTTTAGACAATACGATGCGCCTATTGCATCCGTTCATGCCGTTTATCACAGAAGAAATTTGGCAAAACCTTCCTCACGCAGGGGAATCCATTACAGTTGCGGAATGGCCAAAAGTAATTGCCGAATTCACAGATCATCAGGCTGCAGGCGAAATGAAGCTCTTAGTAGAAATCATTCGTTCTGTTCGTAACAGCCGTGCAGAAGTAAACACACCGCTAAGCAAAAAAATCAAAATGATTTTAAAGGCTAAAGATGAGACTGTTCTAAAAACTCTTGAAAATAACCGTGGATACATTGAACGCTTCTGTAATCCAGAAGAGCTAACTGTTGCGATTGAAGTAGAAACACCTGAGAAGGCCATGACTTCTATCGTTACAGGTGCAGAGATTATTCTTCCGCTTGAAGGGTTAATCAATATTGAGGAAGAAGTAGCCCGTCTGCAGAAGGAATGGGAGAAGTTAGATAAAGAAGTGGAGCGAGTTCAAAAGAAACTCAGCAATGAAGGCTTTATCAAAAAAGCTCCGGAAAAGGTAATTGAAGAAGAGAAAGCAAAAATGCAGGACTACAGCGAAAAGAGAGAAGCCGTAGAAGCACGCATTAAAGAATTAAAAGGGGAATAAATTTGGTTGAAGGCGAATCCAATTGTTTGGGTTCGTCTTCCTTTTAAGAATTATTATTAGTTGCGGATATATGAGGTGAGGTGGCGGATATACGAACGAAAGTGGCAGAAATATGTACCAACTAGCGGATATCCCTTCAATCTAGAGATAAATTGATAGAAATAACCAACCTATTTACACATTAAGTGATCTAAATTATTGAAAACTCACCCCAAAAGTAATAAAAATAGTTATTTTTAATAAAAAATACATACTTAGTGTTTCAGCGTTAGGAGGCAGTAATCATGTTCACAACTTATGAAGAGGCTGTTTCTTGGATTCACTCTAGGCTAAGGCTGGGAGTTAAGCCAGGGCTCAAAAGAATGGAATGGATGATGGAAAAACTGGATCACCCAGAGAGAAGGGTGAAATCGGTACATATAGGCGGAACGAACGGCAAAGGGTCAACGGTTACGTATCTGCGCTCAATACTTCAGGATGCTGGTTATGCGGTAGGGACGTTCACTTCACCGTATTTTGAACAATTTAATGAAAGAATATCGATCAATGGAATGCCGGTTAGCGATGAAGAAATTATTAGATTAGCTAATGATATCTTTCCTCTTTCCCTTGAGTTAGAGGAAACAGAGCTCGGCGGTCCAACCGAATTTGAAATTATTACTGCTATGGCTTTTCAATATTTTGGACGTGTAAATCCGGTAGATATTGTGCTTTTTGAAGTTGGCCTTGGCGGCAGATTTGATTCTACCAACATTATTTTACCAATGCTTTCCATTATCACAAATATAGGTCTTGACCATACCGGTATACTCGGAGACACACATGCGGTGATTGCTTTTGAAAAAGCAGGAATTATTAAACCAGGTGTAAGTGTGATCACAGCTGTTAAGCAGGAGGAAGCTCTAGAAGTAATCCTCGAAAAAGCAGCAGAGATGAAAGCTCCAGTCTATTCACTTGGAAACGAGATAGCCATTAAAGACCACACTTCAACCCAAACTGGAGAAGTTTTCACGCAAAAAACACCGTTTAAAGTTTGGGAAAATCTCGAAATATCAATGGCAGGTAAACATCAAACAGAAAATGCTGCATTAGCCGTTATGGCAGCAGAAGTATTAAATAAATTTTATTCCTTTTTAATTGAGGACGAGCATCTTTATAGCGGGTTAAAAAAGGCTTATTGGCCAGGAAGATTCGAAATCATGTCTAAAGACCCTGCTATTGTCATTGATGGAGCTCATAATGAGGAAGGGATCGCTGCATTTACAAATGAGTTGAAAAATCGTTTTAGCGATAAAAAAATAAACCTCATCTTTACAGCCCTTGCCGATAAAAAGCTAGATAAAATGATTGAGAATCTAGATACAATTGCTGACAAAATTACCTTTGTTGAATTTGACTATCCACGGGCGGCTAAAGCAAAGGAGTTATTTGAATTAAGCAGAAATATGAATAAGGACTTTAATCCTGATTGGAAAGAAGCCATTAAAGAAAATATTAGTTCATTGCAGGATAATGAAATTCTTGCTATAACAGGCTCTCTATACTTTTTATCGGAAATGAAACCTTTTCTAGCAAAAATATTAAAAAATTGATATGTGACATTTTTTTGAAAATTTGATAAGATGTTCTTATTACTATTTTCCTATAAAGTGATTGAGAGGAGGGGTGTAAATGATAAGTGCTATAAAGAAAAAGGTAATTTGGGGGCTGTGGCTCTTCATTTTCCCACCAAGCTTATGGCTAATCTATCAGTTATACCCGCCTCATATAGCTGGTAAGGAAATTGACATCTTCGTTTTCCTAATTCTTGCGTTCTTTGTAGCAGCAACTCCAATGATTATAAACGGATCACCTATTTTTTTAATACAGTGGGTCGCCTGGGCTGTATTTTTAACATTCGGCTTGTTTGTTGAATTGATTATACTTCAGTTAACGATAATAGTTTTATTCATAAGAGTTAAATTACCAAAAGAACAATTTTTTCGGATTCCTTTAAATTCACTTATGTTTATGTTGGTTTCTTTCCTGAGCGGTGCAATTTATTACATGCTTGGCGGTAGCCCTGGTGCAAGATTAGCGGACATGGATCATTCTTTTTGGCTGATACCTATTTATCCGATTCTCTATTATGTTTTCAATCATTTCTTTATTTGGATCATTAATTTGGTTCTTTATAATGGGAAACGGGAGACATTTGGAATTGATTTTATTTGGGAAACTGTCACGACAATTATTACTTTCCCGATGGGTTTTGTACTTTTTATTCTATATAAAGAATTGGGACTAGTTGCACTTATTTTTGTCGGAATTCCATTTGCGAGCCTTTCGATTATTTTGACTCTTTATTACTCTAGTAAAAAAATCAATGAATTATTGCACAATGCTACGGAGATCGGCCATCAGCTAGCGGAAAGATTAAATGTAGACGCGGTCCTGGATTTATTTATTCAGAAGCTGACAGAAATGCTGCCTGTCGATTATGCTTATATTCTCGATATTATTGATAATGAAGAATTACATTTAATTCGTCAGGTTGAAAAGGGAGAAAAAAAATATTCAGTGATTGAGCCGCTCCGGAAGAATGAAGGGATTAGTGGTCTCGTCTGGGAACAAAAAAGCGCAGCGCTTTTCAACTCCCAAAAAGAATGGAAGGGTATTGTGAAAGGCTATATGCCAGAAAAGGTAGAAAGTGTTTTAAGTGTGCCGATTATCCGAAATAGTGAGGTCATTGGGGTCCTTTTTCTTGCATCCTCTACAAAAAGGGCTTATGAAAAATCCCAGCTCATGATTGTTGATATACTATGCTCCCACTTTGCTATAGCACTCGAAAATGCAAGAAATTATGAAAAAACAAAAGCACAAAGTGAACGCTGTGCCTTAACAAAGCTATACAATTATCGTTACTTTGAAAATCTTCTTAGCTTCGAATTCGAAAAGTTGAAAAATCAGGAAAGAGAAGTAATCTCCCTGATTATCCTAGATATTGACCATTTCAAATCGGTAAACGATATGTATGGTCATCAAAGCGGGAATGAAATTCTGTACCAGCTTGCCAATCTTTTAACAGACCTAATTGGGCAAAGAGGTACAATTGCACGTTACGGGGGAGAAGAATTCGTCATCCTTCTTCCAAATGTAGAAAAAAGCAATGCTGTCAAAATAGCTGAACAAGTAAGACAAACAATTGCAGACTATATTTTTACCCTCGAACACCATATCGGTAAAAATGAACAAATCCAGCAAGTCCATATCACGGCCTCCATCGGAGTCGCAGCTGCCCCTCAAGACGCAGATGAACCCCTAGCACTCATTCGCCACGCGGATCGGGCTTTATATGTCGGGGCGAAACGAGCGGGAAGGAATCGAGTGGCGGAGTATGTGAAATAGGCAGGGACCTCGCACAATAGGTTCCCTGCCTTATTTAATATTATTCAATAATTAAAAACGAAAGTAGAGATTAGGTGTGTATTCCTACATTAATATTCAACAGAAAAGGTTTTATTATCAACGTTCCATTTTCCTAAAGGTGAATTTGAACATGGGTTTGGAATTTCAAAAGGAATAAAGTTTGATCCATC
>NZ_JBALOZ010000242.1:0-1401 GCF_036965125.1 Bacillus sp. JJ1503 | reverse complement strand
AACTGAAAAAAGTAAGCGTCTCCATCGATATTAATTATTGCCTTTGATCCAAGTATTACTAATTTATCTTTAAAGAATGCTGTTCCTCCTATATCTATTTTCCCGTTTCCAATTAAAGTTACAGCCTTTTCAAATATTACTGAATCACTATAAGTTAAACTTTTACCTTTTATAGAGTTAGTTACTACCATCGTATTTTTAGGTATGGAGTTTTCTCCGATAGACTGACCGATACTATCTTTATTAACAGTTATTTCCCCTGTTAAAATTGTAGTTTTAGAATCACTTTTAACTTCACTAGTAAAAACAATTAATAAACTATTATTAGATTGACATTCTCCTACACTAGGTGCTTCAGAAACTTTAATATTGTACTCATAATTTTCAACCGAAAACTTGCCAGAATATACTTCCTTAACTATAGGATTCCCTTCCAATAAGTTTTCACAAAATCTGTCATTAAAGTATTTAATAATTTCTTCCTGTGTTGGTTTTCGCTCAGTTTTTTTATTGTTAATTGTCTCGTAAATCTTACTATCTTCATATAATTTGGTTAGGTTTTCTGACACATTATAGGCATTATGTAGAGAATTAGTAAATAAGGTATCATAGTGCGTTATTCCCATCTCAGCTATATCAGTTGATACGTTTATTTTTTCTGTATTATTAATGTGTATCCGTGAATTTACGGTGGAACTCATAATAACAAGAGAAAAAACTGAAATTAAAGTAATGATGAGAAGTACTACAATAAGTGATGAGCCTTTCTCATTTTTCATAATCCCACTCCTAATACTTATTAATCATAGTATTAATTTCATAAGTCTGTCCAATATCGTTAGAAAGTGTAATTTTTAAGTATAGTGGTTCAAATGTTGTAATATTTTTAGCCTCATTCTTTATTTCACATTTGTTCCTGTTTGCATCTATAATCTCCTCGTTACATGCAAAAAAACTAGTTATTTTGATATTTTGATTTGTTAGATAATTAAGTGGTTCACTTTCATTTAATCCGATAAAGCCCGATCCCTGGTAAGACTTTAATATAAAAACGGAGTTTGCTAGATAGGTTTTTTTTATAGTAGTTACTATTAAATTTGCTTCTTGCCGTAATAAGTTTTTTTCGGATAAGTTTTTATAATTCTTATTTACACTTACAAGAACACCATATATAGAACCTAAAATAATAATTGAAATTGTCAATGTTGCTAGTAATTCAATTAAGGTTAACCCTTTTTCAGAATTTATTTTCACTATTCTGCACCTCTTATATATGTATAGGTTACAGCTTCATCTTTATTATTCTCTGGATTTCTTACAATTATCTTTACTTGTATTAGATTATTAAATTCTCTTTTTTTATTAAATTCCATGGTTATCTTAAAATTGGATTTAATATCT
>NZ_JBALOZ010000241.1:2552-28250 GCF_036965125.1 Bacillus sp. JJ1503 | reverse complement strand
ATAATTCAATAATTCTATTCTAATAAAAGTAAATATTCTTTTTTTAGAATTATACAACAATTTCAAACAAAAAATACATATTTGTTTAATAAACTAATTCTTCTATTATATCTTCCGAAGATTTGACAAGCTTTGCCCCTTGTTGAATTAGCTCGTTCGTGCCAGCTGAATATGGACTAAAGATATTCCCTGGAAGGGCAAAGACTTCCCTTCCCTCCTGAACTGCATAGTTAGCCGTAATTAATGAGCCGCTCTTACTCTTAGCTTGTACAACGAATGTACCTTTGCAAATCCCGCTAATGATTCTGTTCCTCATAGGGAATTGCCATTTCATTGGTCTCGTAATAGGCGGATACTCTGAAAGGATTAATTGGTTTTTCATCATTTTAATAGAAAGTTCTCTATTCTCCTGCGGATAAATGTTGTACAATCCCCCCGCAATGACACCGATTGTTTTTCCCTTTAAATGAATGGCAGTTTCGTGGGCTATCTTATCAATTCCCGCTGCCAGCCCGCTTACAATCACAATTTTATTTTCAATTAATTTAGGAAAGAACCTTTGAATAGCATCTTCCCCATAGTCATTATACTGCCTTGAGCCAACAACTGCTAAATGCAAATGATTTTTCAGTAATGATAGATCGCCTTTCCCATAGAGGACCCAAGGGGGCTGATAAATTTCCTTTAATAATTCTGGGTATTCATCATCAAATATTGTAATCATGCTAATGCCATTTAATTGATACTGGCTAATTTGTTGAGGGATAAAATCTGAATGAAGATCATGAAGAATGGTAGAAGCAGTAGTGGTGTTTGTATTCTGGAGAAAAAGATCATGGAGAGTAAGGTTGTAAAGCCGCTTAAGCTCTGGATCAGCCTTTAAAATATTTAATATGGTTTTCCATCCTATCCCCCTGCAGTGGTGTAAATGAATTAATCTAAATTTAAAATCGTCCATTGGAAGCCTCCTAATCATAAATATTGCTCATGCAGAATAGCCCCCCTAAAAAAGGGGGGTCTGCATGAAGTTTTAGCTAATTTTCATTAGCGGATTAATGTGTTTTACACTTCTCATAAAGCCCTTTTTCTTTAAGGACTTTAATTAATGTTTCTCCCATTACAGATGGGGTCTCAGCAACTTCAATTCCACATTCATTCATGACGCGGATCTTTTCGTCAGCTGTTCCTTTTCCGCCTGAAATGATAGCCCCAGCATGTCCCATACGCTTTCCTGGAGGTGCAGTACGTCCGCCGATAAAGCCGACAACAGGTTTCGTCATATTCGCTTTAACCCACTCTGCAGCTTCTTCTTCAGCTGTTCCGCCGATTTCACCGATCATGATAACCGCATAAGTTTCTGGGTCTTCGTTAAAAGCTTTCAGAACATCGATGAAGTTTGTTCCGTTAACAGGGTCTCCGCCAATACCAACCGCGGTCGTTTGACCGATACCTGCTTGAGTTAACTGATGAACGGCTTCATATGTTAATGTTCCAGAACGTGAAACAACGCCCACATGACCTTTTTTATGGATATAGCCTGGCATAATTCCAATTTTGCACTCATCAGCAGTAATAACTCCAGGACAGTTAGGACCAACTAGACGAGTTTTCTTGCCTTCCATATATCGTTTAACCTTCACCATATCTAGTACAGGAATATGCTCTGTTATACAAATAGCAAGGTCAAGCTCAGCGTCAACAGCTTCTAGGATTGCATCTGCAGCAAATGGAGCAGGAACATAGATAACTGAAGCCGTTGCTCCAGTAGCTTTAACAGCTTCTTGAACAGTATTAAATACTGGTACACCTTCTACTTCAGAACCGCCTTTACCAGGAGATGTTCCTCCGACAATTTTTGTACCGTATTCTAACATTTGTTTTGTATGAAATAGTGCTGTAGAACCTGTAATTCCTTGCACCATAACTTTTGTATCTTTGTTAATAAATACACTCACGATTATTCCCCTTTCTGGTTTTCAGGTACACCGCTGTTTAAAGCTTAATAGCTTTCAGATGGTTTAGGTCATTACCCTACTAATGAAACGATTTTTTGTGCGCCGTCAGCCATAGAGTCAGCTGCAACAATATCAATGTCAGACTCAGCAAGAATTTTCTTACCTAAATCCACATTCGTACCTTCTAAGCGAACAACTAAAGGCACTTGTAAACCTACTTGTTTTGCAGCCTCTACTACACCTGTTGCGATTACATCACATTTCATTATTCCGCCAAAGATATTAACAAAAATACCTTTAACATTCTTATCAGAAAGGATGATTTTAAATGCTTCCGTTACCTTTTCTGCTGTAGCACCGCCGCCAACATCAAGGAAGTTAGCAGGATCTCCACCATAATGCTTAATGATATCCATCGTTGCCATTGCTAATCCAGCACCGTTTACCATACAGCCGATATTTCCATCTAATGAAATATAGCTTAGATCGTATTTAGATGCTTCGATTTCCTTTGGATCCTCTTCATCAAGATCACGATATTCTAAAATATCTTTTTGACGGTAAATCGCATTGCTGTCAAAGTTTAATTTTGCATCTAATGCCATTACCTTTCCATCACCAGTAACAACTAATGGGTTAATTTCAGCAATAGAACAATCCTTTTCAATATAAGCTGTATATAACCCCATCATGAATTTAACCGCTTGGTTAACAAGCTCTTTCGGAATATTGATGTTAAAGGCAATACGGCGAGCTTGGAAAGCTGTTAAACCGATAACCGGATCAATTTCTTCTTTGAAGATTTTTTCTGGTGTTTTTTCAGCAACTTCTTCGATTTCAGTTCCGCCTTCTTCAGAAGCCATTAATACAACGCGTGAAGTTGCACGGTCTAAAACTAAACCAATATAGTATTCTTTCTTTATGTCACAGCCTTCTTCAATAAGCAGGCGCTTAACTTCTTTACCCTCTGGACCCGTTTGATGAGTAACAAGTGTTTTCCCTAAAATTTCATTTGCATATGTACGAACTTCATCTATATTTTTTGCGACTTTTACACCGCCAGCTTTACCGCGTCCCCCTGCATGAATTTGTGCTTTAACTACACAAACCTCTGTACCTAATTTCTTTGCGGCTTCCACTGCTTCTTCAACTGTAAAAGCAACGATCCCATTTGGAACTGATACCCCATATTGTCTGAGGACCTCTTTCCCTTGGTACTCATGTATATTCATTTCCATCCTCCTAATTGGTCAATCGTAAAATAGACTGCGATACCATTTTATATAATGACACATTCCTTGTCCACCATTATTAACAAAATATTATCTTTATTAAATTTTATTTTTTCCCGCCTCTTTATCAGCTTTATAGATAAATGCAAAAACCTCAGCAACTGCTTCATATAATTCCTCAGGAATTTGCTCGTTAATATTAAGCTTTCCTAAAAGTTCTAACAAAGATGGGTCTTCTTGGACAGGTATATCATGCTCACTCGCTTTTGCAAGTATACTTTCTGCTATTAATCCTTTTCCCTTCGCGGAAACATATGGCGCATCCACACCATTCTTATCGTAAGTCAATGCTACAGCTTCTTTACTATGCACATTATTTTGTTTTCTCATATCCGAAAATCAACCCCGTTATATTGATTTGGCAGCCTTAAGCCGGATAAGTTTTTTTTCTTTTCAATATGATTGCTCTTTTTATCTATTGGTTTTTCAAAATGAATAGTGGAAAGGTGATATTTAATGTCTTGTAATCTTTCCTTTAAATACGGGATATAAATTTGAGCCAGGTTTTTTAAATCTTCACGATCATTTACTACGGAAATTGAAATGACCCTATTTTGAACATGTAAATCGACAATTGTTTCCTTTAAATTTTCAAGATTTAAATAAAATAAAACTCGGCAAAAATTAGGATCTATCTGACCATTTTCGGTTTTTCTTCCGCTCCATTGCATCGTCAAATCTGTCCTTTTATCCAAAAAGGTCAATGGTATTTGAAAGATTAATTGCTGGATGGGACCAGCCTCCTGCGAGAGTACCTGATACCCTGTAATTTTGTTTAATAGTTTCTCGGCAGTATTTTGAACGGGACCAGCTGCTTCCTCACTTAATAGATGCATTAGAATCGGTTTGAGAGTCTCCAATTTATTAATATTGAATGGCTCATTGTCTTTTATTAGCTTTATCATTTCATTTTCGTATGAAAATCCTATCGTTTTAATAGCGGTCTTTAATTCATCCTTTATGAATTGTGTATGTGACACCTCGTTGCTATGAAATAATGAAGACGTGGTTTTGCTTTCAGATAAACGAAGCTGATCGAGAATTAAGCTCAGCCGTTTGGAAGCATCGGATAACTCACCTTTTTTAAATATAGATTGAAGTTTGTCTAACAATGAGGAAATGGGTTCATCCTCTTGGATTGCGTATAAGGAATTTAACACATTTTTTGTAAAGGGTAACTGCTTTGACAAAACTGCATCAATAATCTTCAATCCGTCCAGCAATGTTTTGTCTTTTAGCCAGTCAGTTGCTGTATGCATCGTTTCTTTCGTTATTGGGAGTTGTTTATTTTGAAAGAATTCCAGTAAGGCAGTATTCTCTTTTGAATTTGAGAGAGCAAGTTCTTTTAATACATTTCCACTAGCAGATACATTTCCATTTCCGCCATTTCCCTCCAGCACTTTCAGGTGCACTTTCCCTTCACCTGACTGTACTTGAAACCAATGTCGCTCATGAACCGATAATGGAACTTCGAGCTGGGCGATTACTTTATTAGCCCCAACTAAAACCTCAGCAATCTGATTCGGAAATAACTTCATGACCTTACCGCTAACGATTTGCCCTGGCCTTAAAGTTAAAGCAAGATTGTCACTTAATTGATTCTGATTTAATAGAGTTTGAACAAAATTTAGAGGCTGCAAATTTTCACCTTCTTATTTCTCTTGTCCTATATAATTCTTTACTGGTGCAAAGCTTTTTCGGTGATGAGGAGTGATACCAAACATTTGAATGGCTGATAAATGTTCTTTTGTCCCGTATCCCATATTTGTAGAAAAGCCGTAAACGGGATATTCCCTTCCTAAATCAACCATTAATCGGTCACGAGTCACTTTGGCAATAATGGAGGCAGCTGCAATTGATATACTTTTGCCGTCCCCCTTAATAATTGCTTCCTCTGGATACGGTGTACTTAGTTTAACAGCATCTATAAGAAGAAAGTCAGGTTTAACCTTCAAACCTGAAATAGCCGCATGCATAGCTTTTTTCGAAGCTTCATAAATATTAATCCGGTCAATTTCTTCCGAATTAATCATTCCCACATGATAGTCTAATGCCGATTCTATAATATTCTCATAATATTCAATCCGTTTTTGTTCTGATAGCTTCTTAGAATCATCAAGCCCAGGCAAATAGAAGTCAGACGGTAGAATAACGGCAGCTGCAATAACAGGACCAGCCAAAGGACCTCGACCTACCTCGTCAACCCCAGCAATCTGAATAAAGCCTTCAGATCGATATTTTTTTTCATAGTATGTCATTTGAACATATTTTTCATAGGCTTTAACTTCTTTATCTTTTTTGTTATGCCATTTTTTTAATAGCTGTTGTACGCCTTTTCGTTCATCCTTTTCGAGCATTTTCACAAATGAGCTATGAAGATCCTTTTCATTTGCAAGCCGTTTCTCTATCTCTCGTATGTTTAGTTTCTCCATGTTGATTCCCCTTTATTTCCATAATCTATGTATCGGCCTTTTTCAGAAAATATTAAAGCCCTCTCTGTTAAAGGAAGGGCCGTGAGTTATTTATGGAATTTTTATTCATTTTCTTCCGTTTGTTCTGCTGCCAAGTCTTTAGGCTCCTCTAAGGAAATATATCCCCACTTTTCGGTTCGAAACTCCCTAATAACGAGTTCAGTTACTTTATCATAGTCAATTTCTCCGCCAGCCATTAAGCAGCCTCGAAGTTTTCCTATTTCATTAAATAATTCTACAATATCTTCAGGAATCTCATTTAGCTTATAACGATCCTTCAGCCGATCAGGGTATTTCTGCTCGAGAAATCTTAATGCATAAATAGCAATATCCTGTAAGTTTAATATCGTATCCTTAATGGCTCCTGTAAGAGCCAGCTTTAAACCGACTTGTTGATCTTCGAATTTAGGCCATAGAATTCCTGGTGTATCTAAGAGCTCTAATTCCTTCCCGACCTTTATCCACTGCTGGGCCTTAGTAACTCCTGGTGTGTTGCCAGTTTTTGCAATATTCTTTTTCGCCAGCCTATTAATTAAAGTTGATTTTCCAGCATTAGGGATCCCTACAATCATGGCACGAATAGCCCTCGGTTTTACCCCTTTTGCCTTCATTCGGTCAAATTTTTCTTTCAGAATATCTTGAGAGGCGGCCACGATTTCCTTCATGCCTTGTCCTGCCTGCGAATTAATGGCAAGTGCTCTCGTTCCTTCGTCCTGAAAATGTTTGATCCATTGCTTTGTCACTTCTTTGTCGGCCATATCAGCCTTGTTTAAAAGGACAATCCGCGGCTTATGCTGAATAATCTCATCAATCATCGGATTACGAGAAGAGTATGGGATTCTGGCATCTACCAATTCAAAAATAATATCGACTAGCTTTAGTTTTTCTGTAACTTGTCTGCGGGCTTTTGCCATATGTCCCGGAAACCATTGAATCGTCATAACTTATACCTCTTTCAAAATTGAATTGCAGATTATTTTACAATTCGAATGTCTTCTATTGGCCAATAAATAATACCTGTATTGCCTAATACCTTTTCCATTGGCACTGTCCCAATATGACGGCTGTCCTTGCTGTATCTACGGTTATCTCCCATAACAAACAGATGGCCTTCTGGAACCGTCTCTTGGCCAATCTTTTCTTGAAGCGTAAATGGTTCTGTTAGTGGTCCGTCAATGATTTGTTGCTTATACTCATCTAAATAAGGTTCATTATACGGTTTTCCGTTAACATAAAGAACATCATCCTTGTATTCAATGCGATCTCCCGGCAGCCCAATTACCCTCTTAATGTAGTCTTTATTTTCCGGTGCATGAAAAACAATAATATCAAAACGGTCTGGCTTTCCAACCTTATAGCTAAATTTATTTACAATCATCCGATCTTGATCATGCAAGGTTGGCATCATAGATAATCCATCTACCACTATAGGAGCGAATAAAAAGTATCGAATAATGGCCGCTAATAAAACTGCAATTACTAACGCTTTAGACCATTCCCATAATTC
This sequence comes from Bacillus sp. JJ1503, assembly GCF_036965125.1. Lineage (NCBI taxonomy): Bacteria > Bacillati > Bacillota > Bacilli > Caryophanales > Bacillaceae > Bacillus > Bacillus sp. JJ1503. The sequence goes on along the minus strand of NZ_JBALOZ010000241.1, from coordinate 21,025 downwards.
ATTTTTCTTCTTTGTCATTATTTCCCCACCAATCTCAGTAAAAATCTATAGGCTGTCCTATCAACTGAGGGCACTTTTGTACCCACATTTTTATTGTACAAAAATCCTTATCAACATTCACACTTTGGACCCTATGTCATTATTATTTAACAATTATGTAATATTATAAGCTAAGAAAAAGGAGCTTGTAGTTACAAGCTCCTTCCTTTTTCTTAGATTATCGGATTTCTTTAATACGAGCTTTTTTACCACGTAGGTTACGTAGGTAGTAAAGTTTCGCACGGCGTACTTTACCGCGGCGAAGAACTTCAAGCTTCGCAATCTTTGGTGTGTGAACAGGGAATGTACGCTCTACGCCTACACCGTAAGAGATCTTACGAACTGTGAAAGTTTCGCTAATTCCACCACCACGACGCTTAATCACGACTCCTTCGTAAACCTGAATACGCTCACGAGTTCCCTCAACAATACTTACGTGTACACGTACAGTATCACCAGGACGGAACGCAGGAACATCAGAACGAAGTTGTTCTTTTGTGATTTCTTCGATTAATTTATGCATCGTTTTCAACTCCTTCCAACAGACGCTCATGCACATCTTTTCTTCTACATTGCAGCGGAACATCTTTATAGGACAAAAAACTGAAATAGTCCAGCCTAAGTCACAAAGAGTATTCTATCATAAATAAGGTCCAACTTCAATGTTATTTCTGTTCATTTTTTATTTCTTCCAGCCATTTTTTTTGCACATCAGTTAAATGAATATGTTCTAATAAATCTGGCCTGCGAGTGAATGTTCTTCTTAATGATTCCTTCGTTCTCCATTCATCAATTAAGCGATGATTGCCTGAAATTAAAATATCTGGCACTTTCATTCCTCTGAAGTCAGCAGGCCGGGTATAATGCGGATGCTCAAGAAGGCCTGTACTAAAAGAATCCTTGCGGTGGGATTCCTCATTTCCAAGGACACCAGGAAGGAGACGAACTACACTGTCAATAACTACCATAGCTCCGAGTTCCCCACCAGTTAGGACAAAATCACCGATGGATATTTCATCCGTCACCACATGCTCACGAATCCTCTCATCATAACCTTCGTAATGGCCGCAAACAAAAATAAGATGATCCAACCCTGCGAGCTCTTCTGCCTTTTTCTGAGTGTATCTTTCCCCTTGCGGACAGAGAAGGATGACTCTTGGATTGGATTTGCCTTTCTCACGTAAATCTGCAACAGCATCAAAAATCGGCTGTGGCTTTAACACCATTCCTGCACCGCCGCCATAAGGATAGTCATCTACGGTTTGATGCTTATTATCAGCATACTCCCTAAAGTTAACGACATTATATTCAACAGCATTATTTTCTGCTGCTTTTTTTAAAATAGAATGGCCAAAGACTCCATTAAACATTTCGGGAAAAAGTGTTAGAACATCGATTTTCATCATGATAGCAGTCCTTCAATTGGATCAATTATGACCATCTTTGCATTCACATTAACCTCTTTTACAACCGATTCAATATATGGAATTAGAATTTCCTTGCCGCCTTTGCCTTTTATTACCCATACATCATTTGCTCCTGGCGAGAGAACTTCACTGATTTTCCCAATTTCTTCGCCATCTATCGTGGTTACGATGCAGCCGATAATTTCATGGTAATAAAATTCATCCTCATCTAAAGCACCAAGCTGGCTCTCTGGAACCTTTAAAATTCCACCTTTCATGTTTTCAACTTGATTAATATTGTTGTAGCCATCAAAGGTAACTAAATCGAAGTTTTTATGTGTTCGATGCGATTTAACGGTTAATTCAAGAGGGCTCTTAGATTGAGGCATAAATAAAAATAATCGATTCCCAGACTTATATCTTTCATCTGCAAAATCAGTCTTTGAAATGATTCTCACTTCTCCTCTAATGCCATGGGTGTTCACTATTTTTCCAACATTAAACCATTTTTCCAATTGCCTTCACCTCTAACGTATGTCCTGAACGATTCCGTCTTTAATAATGATTGTTTTTCCGCTTTGAATATCTTCCCAGCGATCTCCAATTTCAATATCAATAATGGCATTGACTTCTTTTTCTTTAAGTTCGCTTCCTAGTGGTAGTATATGTAATTGTTCAATTTGAAAATCGAGAAGCTTAATCTTTTCCTTGCGCGTTTGAATTTCTTTCTCAAATTGCTTCTTTAAATTGGCTGCATTGAATTTTTTAGACTTTTCTTGTTTTTTCATCTCGAATCGAAGCTGATCGCATTCTTTTTGGAACTGCAGCTTGTTAGAGTGATATTTATTTAATAGTTCACTTTTACTATTTTCGGTAAGAACTTGTTTAACCACGACAGATTGAATGATTTTCATCTTTAATGCCTCCTAAGGCTTTAATCGTGCATTAGTTCTGAATAAGTGACTGAAGAATCATGTAATTGGCAAAAAGGAGGGGACCTAAAGGGACCCCTCCTTTTTGCTAATTAAGCATGGCATAAAATCTGCCAATACTTTCGTATGTTTCAGTTATAGCGCTTAGAGAAGCATTATTCACTGATTTCTAGAAAAACCTTTTTCTGCTGTGATGATCCTGCTGCATAAACAACAGTTCGTATTGCTTTCGCAACGCGCCCTTGCTTCCCAATTACTTTCCCCATGTCATTCTTGTTGACAGAAAGCTGATAGGTTACGCGGTTGTCTTCTTCAAGTACATTCACATGCACTTCGTCCGGAAAATCAACAAGGGGCTTAACAATCGTTTCGATAAGCTCTTTCATCTTATTAGAAATTACTTGCCGTTTTTAGCGTTATGGAATTTCTCCATAATGCCTTGCTTAGAGAATAAGTTACGAACAGTGTCAGATGGTTTTGCACCAGTTTGAAGCCATTTAAGAGCAAGCTCTTCATTAATATCAACGATAGCTGGCTCAGTAACTGGATTGTAAGTTCCTACTGTTTCAATGAAACGTCCATCACGTGGTGAACGAGAATCAGCTACAACGATACGATAGAAAGGAGATTTCTTTGCTCCCATACGTTTTAAACGAATTTTTACTGCCATAATTTAAAGCACCTCCGAATAGTTTCACACAAGATAGTATATTATCAGATATTCAATAAGTTTGTAAAGGGTTTTTTCTTTACAGCATAAGAAAAAGTTTCATTTTGATTAAAAAGGATTAAATGGAAGTTTAAATCCGCCCTTTTTCTTCCCTTTTTGCTGCATTCCTGACATTTGCTTCATCATTTTCTTCATATCTTCAAATTGCTTCAGCAAACGGTTTACTTCAGGTACAGTTGTACCGCTTCCCTTTGCTATTCGCTTCCGACGGCTTGCATTAATCGTTTCTGGATGAATTTTCTCATCCTTTGTCATCGATCTAATAATGGCTTCAACCTGTGAAATTTGCTTTTCATCAACCTGAAGCTTATCTAAGCCTTTCATTTTGCTGGCTCCAGGAAGCATTTTCAGCAATTCATCCAATGGCCCCATACTGCGAACCTGGCTTAATTGCTCTAAAAAGTCATCAAACGTTAAGGAAGCTGTGCGCATTTTTTGCTGCATTTCTTTCGCTTTTTCTTCATCAACGTTCGCCTGGGCTTTTTCAATAAGAGTAAGAACATCACCCATGCCTAAAATTCTTGATGCCATTCTTTCAGGATGGAATGGCTCAAGCGCATCCAATTTCTCACCTAAACCAACAAATTTAATAGGAGTATTCGTGACGGAGCGAATAGATAGAGCAGCTCCTCCACGAGTATCACCATCAAGCTTTGTCAGTACGACACCAGTTAATCCAAGCAGCTCATTAAAGCTTTGCGCTACATTAACAGCGTCTTGACCTGTCATTGCATCAACGACTAGGAAGATCTCATCTGGTTTAGACAACTCTTTAATTTGCTTAAGCTCATCCATCAACGCTTCATCAACATGTAATCGTCCCGCCGTGTCAATCAAGACATAATCATGATGATCTTCCTTTGCCTTTGCAATGGCTTGCTTAGCTATTTCGACAGGGCTCACCTTGTCTCCTAATGAAAAAACAGGCATACTTAGCTGTTTCCCAAGAGTTTCGAGCTGCTTAATAGCAGCTGGACGATAAATATCAGCTGCAACCAGCAATGGGTTTCGGTTGTACTTCTTACGAAGCAAGTTCGCAAGCTTACCAGTTGTAGTGGTTTTACCTGCCCCTTGTAAACCAACCATCATAATGACAGTCGGCGGACGGTTAGAGACAGCAATTTTGCTTTGCTCGCCACCCATTAACAGAGTCAATTCTTCTTTAACGACTTTAACAACCTGCTGCCCTGGTGTTAAGCTCTTTAACACTTCTTGCCCGACAGCCCGTTCACTTACTTTTTTGACAAATTCTTTGACGACCTTAAAGTTAACGTCTGCTTCTAATAATGCAAGACGAACATCTCGCATCATTTCTTTTACATCCGCTTCATTTACTTTCCCTTTGCCGCGGATCTTCTGGATTGTATTCTGCAGTCGGTCGGCTAATCCTTCAAATGCCATGTTGCCGCCTCCTAATCTAATTTCTCAAGCTCAGCAATCATTGAATCCATTACCTTTTGAAACTCGGGATTTTCTTTAAGAATATCCTTCATGCTTGCAATCAGCTTACTTCGCTCTTGAAATTTTTGAAATAATAACAGCTTTTCTTCATACTCTTCAAGCATTGCTTCGGTGCGTTTAATATTGTCGTAAACTGCTTGACGACTGACATCATACTCCTCTGCAATCTCTCCAAGCGAAAAATCATCCAGGTAATAAAGGGACATATAGCTTCGTTGCTTAGGAGTCAACAACGATTGATAAAAATCATAAAGATAATTCATTCTCGTTGTCTTTTCTAACATCCCTACTCCCCCTTGTTAAGTGAAAAGCCTTTACAAACATAGTTTACCTAGGACATTTAAATATGTCAAGAAATTATCTTTACATTCCGAATTAGTCAAAAGTAAACTTGTAAATATTGTCTTAATAGCCATAATCTTTAATTCTTCCGTTTTTTTGCTTCAAGCAGCCTCTTCATTCTTTCAGCACGTTCTTCTGCTGAAGCTTGAACCTCTTTTTGTACTTTCTTCGTCCTAATTTGTTTCATTTTATCATTTGTTTGCGGGTTCTTCACCGATTTTTCTTCAATATTAACAGTGGGCTCCTCCTTAATAGGAAATGCCTGTTTTATTTTTTCTTTACTATCCAAACTGCTTCCCCGTTTTTCCAATTTCGTTTTTCTATTGTGACTGAATATAGTAATTAACCCAAATCGTCTGATTGCGATATCGATAAAAAATAGCAAAAAGGCAGCTAGAATTAACCATTGACTTATTGGCTGCTTCTCATATTTTTTGGACAATAGGGGCCTAAAGGTTTCCTTTTCGGTCACTAAAGCTTTTCCCCCGGTCTTTTTAGCTAATTCCGTAAGAAGGGCTTCATTCGGACCATTGATTAAATACTCATCTGAATATGGAACAGTGAATCCAGTTTGATAAGTATGAATTGATCCGTCTTGATTTGTTTGCTTTACACTTAGAAAAAACATACCTGACGAATTTGGCATAGAAAGCTCGTATTTTCCTGGAGCCACAAGCTTTGTATTCGTATTAAGGACTTCCCCGCTCTCTGAAACGAGAGAAGCTTCAATTGGCAAAGTCTGGTTTGTTGCTGATTCTAATGTTAGAATCGGATTGCCATCTTCCTTAGAAAATTGAATTCGATATGGCTCGCTTTCATACTGAGGAAGAGTCTTTGTCACAAGCTGATTAATAAATAGCGGCCAGTTTTCCCAGCGAGCCCAGTCACCTGACCATTTTCCTGAAAAATCAGATGTAAAGGCAATCGTATACCCCATACCATATTGCCATTCCGCAACGATCGGATCTTCCTTTTCACTTAAAATAGGCACCTGTGCTCGGCCCTTTGATGTTGTGGCAATGTATGCGTTCATATTCGGAACCCCATCCTGAAATAATTTTGACCAGTCAGGAAAGGGCTGGATACTAGGAAAAAAAGGATTGTCCTCAATATATGTTCTAGTTGCCATGACAGTTTCACGTGAGAGAATGCTTGGGATCACCGAAGAATCTGTCACATCATAGAAACGGCCAGATCCCATATTGGCTAAATCCTCTAGGAGACCTCGATCAGCATCGCTTCCTAACGCTACTGTTGACAGGGTAATATTTTTTTCCTTTCCCCTTTCAATTAATCCCTCATAATCACCCCCGGGCGCTTGACCATCCGTCAGCAGGATAATATGCTTTCGCTGCAGCCTCAGATCCTCTAGCTCCTGAAAAGCGAGCTCCAAAGAAGAATAAATTTCAGTTCCGCCGCCTGGTGTAACAGATCGAATTTGATCGGCCGCTTTTTTCTTATCTTTTAAGGGCTTTGTTTCAACAATTACCCAAGGACGGTCATCAAAAGCAATAAAGCCAAGGGTATCCTCTTCCCGCAATAATTCTACAGATCTTGCCGCTGCTTCTTTTGCGAGTTCAAGCTTTGATCCTGCCATACTTCCAGACCGATCCATTACAATCATCAGACCGAGAGAAGGCATCTCTTGTTTCCCTTTAAGATCCATATCTACAGGCAAAAGCTTTTCGATAGGTGTTTTAAAGTACCCTCCTAGACCAAAGCTTTCCTCCCCTCCTGCCATCACAAAGCCAGTACCAAATTCCTTTACTGCTTTCTCAATCATATTCATCTGGCTCTCTGTAATGACGGTTGCTGGTACGTTATTGAAAATAATAGCTTGGTACTGAAGATAGCTTGATAGTGAAGTCGGAAGTTTTTCCGGCGAAATAGTTTCAGCCTCTACTCCAGAATTACTTAAAATAGCTTCTAAACTGCCGCCATCTTTTCCTTGAACAATTAATATTTTAGGTGTCCCTTTAACGTTTGTAACAGAATGCATCATATTATTTTCTATAAAAGTATCGTTTTCGGCAGCAATCTCACCCTTATATACTGTAAGTCCCGATGTATCCGCTTTGTGAGTAAAAGTATAGACATTCTTTCCTTCCTTCACATGAACGATCTCTTTGAGAATTTCTTGATTATTTACTGAGAGCCGAATGACGGCATTTTTATCAGCGTTGCTATCAATGATAAAGGAAACTAGTGCCTCCTCACCTTTATACAGTGAAGGAGGAACATTTATCTCAGATAATGACATATCTTCCCCGACATGATTTTTTAACAGAACATAATCAAGTTCAATATTGCGATTTTTAAGAAGATTAGCCGCCTCCTCACTGTTCCCTATCGTCTCATTTCCATCCGATAGCAGCACGATTCTGCCGCTGGAATTAGGAGGAATTAATGATGCTGCAAACTGCATTCCAGCTTCTATATTTGTTTCACCATCATCGATCTCGCTATTAAATTGCTGAACCGGATTCTTTCTGATTCCAGTATTTTGTTCCAGTGAAACATTTTCACCAAAAGTGACTACAGCGAAAGAATCATCCTGTTGCTTATCCATGACACTCTTTTCAATCCATTCAAGAAGCTGGTGGTCAGATTGGCTGACACTTGCAGAACGGTCAGCTAGAAAAACAACCGTTTCGCCCTTTGCTGGAAGTAATATTTGCGGGACCGTTAAGGCAAAAATTAATAGAGCAAATATAGTCAGTCTAATACTTGCTATCCAATAGGATTCCTTGGAATGAATTTGATTTTTATGCTTAAGGTATAGATAGACTGCCAATACTGCAGGAATTAGCAGCAAAAATAGAATGGGATAATTAAACTCTATGCCCACGCCTGAATACCTCCCATTCTAAAGCAATAAAACATAAAGCTATCAAGGCAAGCCAAAACCAAAGTTTATCATTCGGGTTTTCCCTTTTCCCATTCTCTTGAGCTTGCTGCTCATTGAAATGAAAAGCTAGCTCCGTCATTGGATGTTTCTCCCGATCGTCAAGCAGGACTGAAAAATAGAATATTTTATTTCCTGAAACAGCCTGATAGGTGCCTGGCTCAATAGGTGCTTTAAAGCTTTCCTTCGATAAATCCAAAGAAAATAAATTCTTATCTTCGTTATTGAAAATTTCGATGCTGTGATTTCCTTGACTAATGTTCAACCATTTTTCCTCACCTGGTCCAAAGTAACCTAGAAAGTCTGTCTGCTTCGAAAGCCACTCGTATGCGTTATATAGAAAAATTGGAAAGCTTGGCTGAAGTGGCCAATCAGAATCCGATAATGAAAAGTTTACGATGATGATGGGGTAGCCATTTACTTGTCCCCTTTGGATTAATGGCAGATTGCCGCTTCTTAAAATCGTTTCCCAATCACCCTGTAATTCCTTCGATGCTGCATCAATATATATTTTTCCATAATCAACATATTGAAGCAGCCGATCATCTTTCGCTGCCAACGGTTCAGACAGCTTTATTTTGTCATTGTTTGTATTGAAAAAAATTATTGGCTGTTCGAGTTGTTTTGGCAACTCGGTGCCTTCCGACAAGAGGATTCCTTGGACATGGTCAGCATTACCTGTACTTGTTTGCAGCAGCTCCGCCCCGATTGTTTGAAAACCTTTTATTGCAAATGGGTTTACCTCTCCTACTGTATATACCTTTGGATTACTTTCTGTATAAATTGAGGTTGAGAAATTATCCGCTTCATATCCATCTTGAGTTAAGATCATTGCTTCGTAATATGGCTTCTCAGGCAGGGAAGGAATCTGCACGACATATTGCTGCTCCCCTTCGATAGTAAACTTTTGTTCGAAAAGCTCATCTCCTTCACTTTTCACTATAAAATCAATTTCCGTCTTTTCATTTGATTGATTTTCAATTAAAGCAACACCAGTAATATGTCCATCAACAGGTGCAACCCCAAATGAAACAAGTGAAGCATTGTTGACATCCTCCCCGATATTATGAACCTCAACATATTGATCCTTCATAGCCTCTTCAACATTTGACTTCGTAACTCCGTCTGAAAAAATATGGATGGACGTATCCTTTTCAGTAGAAAGCGAGGCTGCTAGGTTCATTGCTTTATCCATCTGCTCATGCTCATAGGTCAATTGCAAGCTATTGACTAGCTTTTTTATGACAGCAGCATTCCTTTCATGGCTTAAAAGAATTTCCGGCTTTTTCCCCGCTTTTATCAAGGTGACCTCCTGCCCTTCAAGCTTTTCTACTAAATTAAGCATTTTCTGCTTTGCTATATCAAAGCGGCTGCTTTTTTCAAATTTAGCTGACATAGAGGCTGAAGAATCAATAATCATGATGACATGATCCCCCTTTATAACGTTCTCAAACCAAAACGGTCGGACAAGTGAAAACATTAACAGTAGAAGGGCTAACAGCTGGAGCCAAAATAATAAGTTTTGCTGAAGCTTCTTAAGCCAAGGAGATGCTTGCCACTCATTTAAAACTTGTTCCCAAAGAAAGTTAGAGGAAACAGATTTCTCCACATATTGCTTCCGGAAAAAATAAAATAATATGACGGCAGCTATAAAAACACTTAATAGAAAAAACCACGGATTTAAAAATTGCATAGCTTCACCTCAGTTGATTAACCCTTTCCCGGAAAAATCATGAAATAATATGGATTGTATATCCCGGTTATCACTTGCGAGTACATACTGTCCGCCAAATTTCCGGCATAAACCTTCTAAATTTCGATTATGCTCTTGGATTCGTTTTTCGTATTCTACTATGATGGACGGACTCATGCTGACATTCACAATTGAATCTGTTTCAACATCAATTAATTTCATATCCCCTGAAAATCGAGGAGAAATTTCTTCACTGCTAAGTACTTGTATAAACCAGACTTCTTGCTTATAGGCTGCTAATTTTTTCAGCAAATTTTCTATTTCGTTTAAAGGCTCTAGACCGTCCGTAATAATAATTGAAAGCTGCTGCGTTTTTACAATTGATTTATTCAAGTTCTTAATAAACTCTCCGGTCCTTTCGGCTTCATCCAGCTGGAGAATTTCTAAAAACGTTCGCCTGCTATAGACAGCCCCCTTCCTCTTAACAGGATGGATGCCTCTTGATGAAACAGGAGTAAAAAACAGTCTGTCTTCACTATTTAACACAATAAAACTTAGTGCTGCTCCTAAATACTTAGCTAGTTCCCATTTTTTACTTATTTTTCTCATTGAGGAGGTTGCATCAAGATAAATAGCAATAGACAGTTCCTGTTCGTCTAGATACCTTTTAATATAATGCTTTTGTGTTCTTCCGTAGACATTCCAATCAATTTGACGAACATCGTCACCAGGCTGATATGCCCTAAAATCCGAGAATTCTAAAGAAGACCCAAACTTGCTAGATTGTCTTGAGCCTTTATGGAAGCCTCGCTTTTTCGTCTTAACCATTAATCTCTTTTTCTGTAATTTACTAATGAGCGCATGCTGATTGTTCATTATCCTCTTGCTCCCTGTCCAAGATTATCTAGTATATGTTCGATAATCTCATCAGCCGTCATGCCATTTGCCTCCCCTTCGAAGTTTAAAATGAGGCGATGTCTTAATACTGGCTTAGCCACATGCTTAATATCACCAATAGAAACATGATATCTTCCTAAGGAAATGGCTCTTGCTTTAGCTAGGCTAATTAAGCTTTGAAGACCACGTGGCCCGCTTCCATACTGAACGAATTGCTTTACTAATTCTGGTGCTTCCTCGGAATCGGAGTGTGTAGCTGAAATTATATTTACAGCATAATCAATAATGTCTTCTGAAACTAATACCTCTTTAGTCAGCTGCTGAAGTACTATGACATCCTGTACTTTAGCCATTTTTTCAAATTGGACAGTTTCCGTTCCTGTCGTTCGTAAAACAATTTCTTTAAGCTCCTCTTTAGACGGATAATGAACTTGCACTTTACAAGTAAAACGATCAGTTTGAGCCTCCGGCAAAGGATAAGTCCCTTCCATATCAATTGGATTTTGCGTTGCCAATACGAAAAACGGGTTTTCCATACGTTTTGTTTCACCCATAATGGTAACGGTTTTTTCCCCCATCGCTTCCAGCAGGGCACTTTGTGTTTTTGGGGTGGCTCTGTTAATTTCATCAGCCAAAACTATATTTGCAAATAATGGTCCTTTATGAAAAACAAAATTTTGTCTTCCTGCTTCATCTGGCTGAAGAAGCATCGTTCCTGTAATATCGGATGGCATAATATCTGGTGTAAATTGAATACGGGAAAATTGCAGATCCATGCATTCAGATATCGTTTTGATCAGCATTGTTTTTCCTAATCCAGGAAGCCCTTCTAATAGCACATGGCCACCAGCTAATATGCTCCATAGTACTTGATCTATTACCTCATTTTGGCCGACAATAAATGATTGGATTTCATCTTTGACTTTTGAGATTGTTTCGGCAGCAAAGGTAAATTGCTGTTCCTTTTCTGTTGTTGAAGTCATTTTTGTCACTCCTTGTTTGGATCTATATTTGTAAAGTAATTTTTAACGATTTCCTCTAAATCGGCTGGTAGTTTGTACCGGTCCGTACTTTGCCGGTATGCATGTTCATATGTTTTAAATACCTCGTCATAAGGTTTGATAGACCCTTTTAGGACTGGTCCAGAACCTTCTGTTTGCTCGACCGGGCTCCCTTCTCCAAGACCGCCTTTATCTGTTTCGATATTTGTCTGACCGTCTAAATGATCAGGGATTGTAAGCAACTCACGAGAGCCTTGCCCTTTGCCAGCTCCCAAACCGCCAGAACCGCTGCCACTTCCTGAACCAGAACCGCCAGAGCCAGAACCGCTGCCATTTCCTGAACCGCTTCCTGCTCCATTACCCTGTCCACTCCCTGAACTGTTTCCGCCAGACGGTCCTTGAGGGTTTTGGCCAGGCTGCTGTCCATTGCTACTTTGTCCACTTGGCTGACTTCCTGAAGGATTAGCTCCAGTACTAGGTTGACCTGAAGGGGCGAAGGCAAGCTCACCGGGAGGAATCCCATTTGAAGCCATTTGATTTTGCATCGCTAATCCTGTTTTTTGTAAAGCCTGCTGTGCAGCGGCTAGCTGGGCTAGAAATTCCTCAGAATTAAGTGCACTTTCAATCTGTTCCATTAATTTAGCAAGTTCCTCTTCAGTGAGCTGGCGATCATTTTCGGCTAATTGATTAAAGGCCATCTTCTGTTCTTCTGTAAGGCCATTCCATTTTTCATTTAACTTAGCCAATTCCTTTTCAATGGCTTTTAAGTTTTTTTCATTTAGGAGCTTTTCTAAATCCGACAATCCATTATTTTTTAATTCATTCTTCCAGTTTTCAAGTGCCATTTGTTTTTCTTTTTCTTTCAGAGCCTTTAATTCTAATTCCTTTTTCTGTTTAGCTAGCTCTTTTAATGCTTCCTCTGCAGATTTCTTTTCTGCCATTTTATCTGCTGCTTCCTGTAGAGCTTTTTTCACTTCTGGATCTTTTTCCTTTTTGATTTCTTCCTTTAGTTTTTTTTCAGCCTCTGCTACAAGCTTGATTTCCTTCTCCTTCTGCTTTGCCAGATTAATGTTTTCATTCGGAGAAACAAATAGAAATATAGCTGCTGCTGTGAATGCGAGACTTAAAAACAGCCATTTAGGATAAAAAAAATGTTTTTTTCTCTTATAAACCATTTCACTTGTGTTCTTCATGTGCTTAACAGCATCAGATAACTGAAGGGCAGCAATGACTCCTTGTGTTTTTAAGAAGCTGTATGCTGTCAAAACCCGATCATCTTGTACAAAATGGTTATAAATGATGGCGGCTTCGTATTTTTTTGGACGTTTTCTCCAAATACGAATGATAAAAATGATAAAAAGTGTAAGCATAATAGAAAGGAAATAATAGTTAACAAAAGGAATAACAATAAATCTTGCCAGCACTAGCAGAAAAAGGGACAGAGCTCCTGCAAATACAAGCAGAAGCTGAACCTCCTTTATGATTAACTGAACGAGTAGCTGTTTCTGTATGGGCCTCAACAGTTTTTCAAATTGTTTGCGATCCTCCATTGGTTTCATTCCTTATCTGTTCATCCCTTTTTCATATTAGGACGCAGTTTTTTAATACTAATGAAAACAGCACCGATAATGATGACTGTATACGATAGTAAATAAGAGATCCATAAAGGGAATTTAATCCCTGTTGTATTCGTAATTTCCCTTGAAATTTCAGGCTCAAAAGTACTTAGCAGAATGATTGGCGGATTTAGCATCGCCGCAAAATAAGCTAATGGGCTTGTTGACGGTGTTCCAGTGTATCCATAGCGATTAGCGAATTGCATAAATACAAGCGCCAAAAATGCAGTTCCGCCTGCTAAAAATAATGTAACACCATAAGCGGTCACCATCGAAACAATCGTTTTCCTAATAAGTGTTGATAATAGTACACCTACACTGCCAAAAGCAATCATCGTGAAAATATAAAAGGAAATCGTAATGAACACCTGTCCAGGGGAAATTCCTCCGAACAGAAAAACGAAGCTGTAAAGCGGAAGTCCCGCAATAATTAATAAAAGCAAGTAAGAAATGGACGATATAAGCTTGCTAAGGATAATGCTGGCTGAGCTTTGTGTCGTTGTCAGCATGATATTCAATGTCTGTCTCTCGCGCTCACTGCTAATAACCCCTGCTGTTAGCCCTGGAGTTATAAACAGAACTAAAGCGAGCTGAAGAAAAGAGAGCATGATGAATATCGTCCTGCTTTGGTCTGGCTTGAAAAACCCATGTGAGTTCGATAATGACTCAATAAACACAAATCCGACAATGATTAATCCAAGTGCCAGCAAATAGAAGAGAATGCCAATAAAGCTTTTAAAAGATCGGAAACGAAGCTTAAATTCCTTATTCAGAACAGGGTTGATAACAAAATTCTTCATGACAGTTCTACTCCCTTAGTAATTTCCATAAATACATCTTCTAGGTTCGTCTCAATTTCCGAAAAGCTTGTTATTGCTATGTTGTTTATGATAGCCTTTTTCAGTAATTCCGTTTGCTCAAGGGCTGAGCCTTTGTATATAAATTGCAGGGAGTTTTCCTCCTCTCCTTTATTTAATTTTGTCACATTTGGATCATCTTCAAAAAAGGCTGCCGCTTTATCGAGATCCTGATATGTCTTAACAATAATCAGTTTCTCTCCTTTTAACTTCGCTTGAATGTCCGAAACTGATCCTTCAGCAACAAGCTGACCTTGATCAATAATTCCAATCGTATCGCACATTTCAGCAAGCTCTGGCAGAATATGTGAAGAAATTAATATTGTTTTTCCCATGCTCTTTAATTCCTTTAATATTTCTCGCATTTCCACACGTGCTCTTGGATCCAGTCCAGAGGCAGGTTCATCTAGGATCAACACTTCAGGGTCATGGATTAAGCTTCTGGCCAAACATAATCGCTGCTTCATCCCTCTGGACAGTACGTCAACATAGGAGTCCTGCTTATGAGATAAATTGACAAGATCTAGCAATTGAGGAATAAGCTTTTCTCTTTCTTGCAAAGGAATCCCATAGCTTGCACCATAGAAATGTAAATATTCTATTGTCTTGAGCTGATCATAAACACCAAAGAAATCTGGCATATACCCTAGCTGTCTTCTAACCATCTTCGGTTCTTTTTGAACGTTATACCCGTTTATATAAGCTGTCCCTGAACTCGGGGCAAGCAAAGTAGCTAAAATCGAAAAGGTTGTTGACTTTCCAGCGCCATTCTGCCCGACAAATCCGAAAACAGAGCCTTTATCAATTTGCAGATTAAGTGAATTAAGCGCTGTAAAATTTCCGTATCGTTTTGTTAGGTCGATAATTTCAATCACGGTGTCACATCCCCTTTAATAGTGATCGCCGGTAATTGAACATGTGGATCACCTTTTGCATTTTTTATGAGCAATAACTTTATTTCGCCTTCCTTTGAAATAAATTGCTGAAGATTGTTTTCATCAGAAAGAGTGAGACTTCGTTTATCCGCTTCAATTGGAAGCCATTCTCCAGTGTTATAATTGAATACGGAATACTGAATCAGTTGACTATTCGTTTTTATAGCCATTTCATTTAACTTTATGCCTCTATCTACTAATTGTTTTGGCAACTGAACAATATACTCATACTCTCCATCATCCATAGCCATTTCCCGATTAGATCCATTGATCATTCTTTCAAAAATATGTCCTTTAAGTACATTAACATGGGAACTTAGCATCTCGTTTTTAATCGTGACTGCTCCCGAGAACTCATGTTCAGCATGAAACGATTGTACAATAAGATTTGTATTATCCTGTTTTTCTTTTTTGCCCACCATATTAACATCTAGAATAGCATCTTTCGTAAATCCGCCAATAATCGGTTCATTTTCAGTTCCATTTATTAAAATAACGTTCGAGGCAACATATTGTAATCTTTCTCTTCTCATTTTATTGATATCTGTATTTTGATAGGAATAGTTAGGGCCTCCAGCACCAGCAGGCTTTGTTAGAAGCGCCTGTTTTATTTGTTTATCAACCTGTAATGACTCACCCTTCTTCAATGCACCTAAGCCAATCTTTTCATTTCCTGACCAAATAAAAATTTCCTCGAAATCATAGTCAAAACCGTTGTGAATCGTCCCTGTCAACTGACTATTTTTAAGTTTCAGATCTGTAGTAAAGCTGCCCTCTGTTTTCTTGCTTGCTTTGCCATACAGAGTTTTAGATGACCAGTAG
This sequence comes from Bacillus sp. JJ1503, assembly GCF_036965125.1. NCBI lineage: Bacteria > Bacillati > Bacillota > Bacilli > Caryophanales > Bacillaceae > Bacillus > Bacillus sp. JJ1503. Next base: position 5,389 of record NZ_JBALOZ010000241.1, on the reverse strand, counting down.
CCTACTTCCGGGAAGACGATATCAGTAGTTTTGCGTTTTTCCTCAAACACCGCAATCCTCGCAGCATCATAGCCATTCATATTCTGTGTACTTGTAACAGCATTAAAATCTTTTGGAATTGAAAGGGTATATTCCCCGCTTTTATTCGATAATAGTGTTGCTGCTTGTAATCCTGTTAATTGTTTATCCGATACTCTGTAAACGCCCATTTGATTGAGTTGCGGCTTCGCAATCCGGTCTTTTGCGCCTATTCCAAACACAATAGCAGCCATAAATAAAGCTAATGTAGGAATAATCCACCATGAATGCTCCCTTTTATCCATTTTCCGCAAAACAAAATATAATAGGGGCACAATGACGATGATATATCCACCTAATAAAGCAATAAGCTGAACGATTGAAAAATGGCTGGCAGGGAAAAACTCATTTGCCTCTACAAATTCCCAATATAGTGAGCCATAAAAATCTGGGCCATATCTGCCTGAAAACATATTCGTTTTTTCAGCTTCATTCAAGAACTTTGCAAACCAAGTACTATAACCCTTCCATGAGGATAAAGGTTCATCACCAAGAGAAAAACCTGTCTGTAAAATAGTGCCATCTCCAACTTTAGTTTTGGCAGTTATTGGAATTGAATCACTCTGATCAATAATGTCGGCTGTTTTTTCTACTGATCCAGTAAAAACATTCAACTCTTTAAAGTTTGGATTTTTTTCATGATCGACAAGCTTTAGGAAATTAGTAGAAATCTTCACTTCATTGTCCATTTTCATCGGAAGCAAGGAATATATATCACCATAAGATTGACTTCCATTAGGAGAAGCGCCTGCAATTAGAATACCTCCCCCTTCAATCCATTCCTTAATGGCCGTTTGCTGCTCTATGTCCAATTGTGTCAGAGGATATTCATCAATGAGCAAGAAATCAAGCATCTCAAGTCCTAATGACTGCATAGGCATTTGTTCCTTCTTGAGCTCAATCATCTGTGTTTGTGTAAAAGGAAGAATTCTTAATTCCTTTAACCTGTCATAGTTCTCACTTAACACACCGATTACATTTTCATTCATATCTATATATTTTGGTTTTATCTTTTCGTCCCCATTAAATTTAATCGTTTTTCCCTTTTGCCATTCTCCTTTGTACAGTTGAATGGCAGGAAGATTTTGATAGGAAGAGTGATCATCCGTTAAACCCGGCAGGGAGGCTTCATATGTTTTCGTGCTATTTGCAGGCAAATCTACATGAATGGAAAGAACGCCTCCTGTGTTCCATGAAGGATTAAAATTAATCAGTAAGTCTCCAATAAATTCCTCACCTTTGTTTTCAAGTTTAATAGATAGCGGAAAGCCTTTTCCCATTTTTACCTTCCCGTTTAAGCCTTCATCTATAGTAATCGTTATATTTTCAGCATCTGCTTGAACAGTTGGCAGAAAAGAGCCAATCGTCAAGAAAAAGCTTACTATAAATCCAATGGCTAATTTAATTCCTTTGTGCATCTAAATCTCCCCCAGCAATTAATGTCCATATTAATAGACGAAAAATAACGGTGAAAGTTTTCATTCTTTATTAAAATAGCTAAATATAATGATTGCAGCGCAGAAATATAAAAAAAAACAGCCGATACAATGTTCGGCTGTTTTTACGTTTATTTTCAATTAATCAGCTTCTTGTTCCACTAACTCCGCAAAAAGCCCATACACATATTGCTCTGCATTAAATTCCTGGAGGTCATCCATTTTTTCTCCGAGACCAACAAATTTAACAGGGATATCGAGTTCATTTCTAATAGCAAGTACGATTCCGCCTTTTGCTGTTCCATCAAGCTTAGTAAGAACAATTCCGCTAACATTTGTTGCTTCCTTAAAGGTTTTTGCTTGAATCATTGCATTTTGGCCAGTAGTAGCATCAAGGACTAGAAGAACCTCATGCGGTGCACCAGGAACCTCGCGTTCAATCACCCGCTTAACCTTTTCAAGCTCTTTCATCAGGTTGACTTTATTTTGAAGCCTACCTGCTGTATCACAAATTAATATATCCGCATTTCGGGATTTTGCTGCTTGAATCGCATCAAACATAACAGCGGCGGGATCTGAACCTTCAGCCTGCTTAATGACTTCAACACCGACTCTTTCTCCCCAAACCTCAAGCTGTTCAATCGCTCCCGCTCTGAAGGTATCTCCTGCTGCTAATATCACCTTATTACCTTCAGTTTTGAATTTATGTGCAAGCTTACCAATAGTTGTTGTTTTCCCAACTCCGTTAACCCCAACAAAAAGGATAACGGTTAGCGAATCGGATTGGATATTAAGCTCGGATGAAGACTTTCCGCCGGCATCATAAATTTCAACTAATTTCTCAGAAATCACACTTTGAACTTCTTTTGGATCTTGAATGTTTTTCCTTTTCACTTCTGATTTTAACTCTTCCACAAGCTTCATTACGGTATCAAAGCCAACATCCGCTTGAATGAGGATTTCCTCTAACTCCTCAAAGAAATCCTCATCGACTTTTCGATATCGAGAAACAAGATCGTTTACTTTATTTGAAAAATTGTCTCTCGTTTTTGCCAATCCATCTTTAAACTTTTCTGTAACACTATCTGTTTGTTTTGTTATTTTTTCTTTTAACTTTTTGAAAAAGCTCATTAAGGTTCACTTCCTTTAATATGGAATCATATGTACTTGGAGCCGACCGAAAAGGCCAGCTTCCATCATTATCGCAGATTAACGTGCTGAAAGACCCCCACTACAAAAAATTGAGTAAAACAAAAATTTCCTAGTAGGGGATCAACAGCCCATAAAGGCCCGATTATAAGAACACAGACTAAGAACGCCACG
>NZ_JBALOZ010000241.1:0-2451 GCF_036965125.1 Bacillus sp. JJ1503 | reverse complement strand
TTGAAGTTTCACTTTATTGCGTGACTAATTCCTTCGTCTCTTCAAGGCGAACAGACACTAGTTTCGAGACACCTGACTCTTGCATAGTCACTCCATACAATACATCAGCCTCCTCCATCGTTCCTTTACGATGGGTAATAACAATAAATTGCGTTTCAGCGCTAAATCTTTTTAAATATTGACTAAAGCGGAATACGTTTGCTTCGTCAAGGGCTGCCTCAACCTCATCAAGAATACAGAATGGAACGGGACGTACCTTCAATATCGAAAAAAGCAGTGCAATTGCTGTTAGCGCTCTTTCCCCGCCTGATAATAATCCAAGGTTTTGCAGTTTTTTCCCAGGTGGCTGTGCAACAATTTCAACACCTGTGTTTAATAAATCATCTGGGTCTGTCAGCTTCAAATCAGCTCTGCCTCCGCCGAATAATGATTGAAAAACTGATTCAAAATGAAAACGAATGCCTTCAAAGGTTTGCTGGAACCGTTTTTTCATTTCAATATCCATTTCATCGATAACCTGGAATAACGTATCTTTAGCCGATTGCAAATCATTTTTTTGCTCGAGAAGGAATTCATATCGTTCTGAAACCCGTTCATATTCCTCAATCGCACCTAGATTTACTGTTCCAAGCTCTTCAATCGCCAATTTAATTAGCTTTACTTTTTTCCTAGCTTCATTGACATCAATCATTAAAGGATATTCCTCTTTAGCTGCTTCAAAAGATAACAAATACTCTTCTCTTAAATGAGTTAACCGGGTTTCAAGCTCTACATCCAACCGATTTAGCCTTACTTCCTCGTCCTTAAGTGCCTCAACCATTCCTTTATGCAGCCTCTTCAGCTCTTTTGTTTCAAGCTCTAGATCTTCCAGAGCTGTTTGAAGCCCCATACGTTCTTCTCTTCTTGAGGCAATTAAGTTAAGAGTCTCTGTCTTGTCTTGAAGCTTTCTTTTTGCAGCTTCTTCTAACTGTTGCTCTCCAGAGAAACTATTTACCATTTCTGAAGAAAGAAGCTCAAGGTCCTCTTTAAATATAATTAGCTTCCCGTTTATTTCTGAAAGCTCTTCCAATATTGCTTCATATTTATCATTAGCATGATTATATTGTTCACTTTTCGAGGCATAGCTAACTTTAAGTTCGTTTATTTCAGATATAAGCGTCTCTTTTGAAGTTTTTTGCAAGTTTTTCTGATCAGTCAGCATAAGAATCTTTTCGTCATAAGAAGTGATTTGGGACTGATAAGCTTCAAGCAATGAATGTAAATCAGCTTTTCTTTTTAATAATCTCGTTTTATCTTCAGTAAATTGGGCTTTATCCAAATCATAAAGCGACAATCTTTCATTTAAGCTTTTCTCCTCAAATTCTAATTCTCGGAGGTCGCCTTTTATTGACTGTTCCTTTAACCTTAGCTCTTCCCCTAATTTTCTATGACCATCAATCCGCGCTTCAAGCTTTTGAATATCCGCTTTAAGTAGCTTTACCTGTGATTCGAGTCCTGCTGTCTTAGACTCCATATCAATAATTCTTGCTTTCAATTCTTCAAGCTCGCCTTTTCTGCTTAAGATGGATGACGTTTTTTGTTTTAGGGCACCTCCAGTCATAGAGCCCCCTGGATTCACAATGTCGCCATCAAGAGTCACGAGCCTTACTCTGTATTGCAGGAGTTTAGCCATTTCATTCGCACCCTTTAACTCCTTTGCAATGACAACATTACCAAGTAAATTCTCCATTGATTCTTTATATTTAGGATTGAATTGAATTAATTTTGCAGCTTCTCCAACAAAGGAAGGATGCTGCTGTATTAATTGCAGCTGACTAAAGCTTAAGCTCTTCCCTTTCATGACATTTAAAGGTAAGAAGGTTGCACGTCCAAATGAGTTTTTCTTTAAATATTGAATCGCTCTTCGGCCATCCTGTTCTGTTTCTACAATAATATGCTGCATAGCCCCACCTAAGGCTGTTTCAATCGCAGTTTCAAATTCCTTAGGAACTTGAATGAGTTCCGCAACAGCGCCTTCTATTCCTGACAGCTTTCCGCCACGGCCCTTTAATACTTCTTTAACACCCTGAAAGAAGCCTGAATAATCATCTTCCATTTCCTCAAGCATCTCTTGTCTCGATTTAGCCTTTTGAAGATATTGATAGGCTTGATAAAGGGTCTTTTCCTGCTTCTGATAATTATCCTTGCATATTTCAAGTTTTCTTTGCTCATCTCTAAATAGCTTTACTTGATCATCTAATTCTTTTTGTGCAGACAGAAGCTGAGCTTCAATCTGCTCTTTCTTCTCTAGAAGACTATTTCGATTTTGGATGAAATTATCATTTTCATGCTCAAGCTTACTGTTTCTCATGTCTAGCTGATCTAGCTGCTGTTGAATATTCTGGAGCTCGTTTTTGGCAGCAGCTTGTTTATTTAGTACTTCGATATAATCACTTTTTAATGATTCAATCT
>NZ_JBALOZ010000240.1:6486-23476 GCF_036965125.1 Bacillus sp. JJ1503 | reverse complement strand
CAGTAAACCCTTCACGAATATCGGCTCCATCTAAATTTTTATCTTTTTCCTTTAGAAGATTAACCTTTCTAGCATATTCATTAAATATACGCGTCATCGCTGTTTTAGAGCCAGCCTCGTGTGTCCCGCCATCTTTAGTCCGAACATTGTTAACAAAGGAAAGAACATTTTCCGAGTAGCCATCGTTAAATTGGAAAGCAAAATCTACTTCTATTCCATTTTGCTCACCCTCAAAGCTAACGACTGAATGCAAAACATCCTTTTCTTCATTTAAATATTCAACAAAAGCTTCAATCCCATTTTCATAATGAAAGACTTCCTGAAGACTATGCCTTTCATCGATAATTTCTATTTTCATTCCTTTTAATAGGAATGCCGATTCACGCAGCCGCTCACATAATGTTTCATAATTATACGTAGTTATTGAAAAAATGGATTCATCTGGCTTAAAGTGGATGGTTGTTCCTGTTTGATTTGTTTTTCCTATTTTTTCAAGAGTTGTTACCGGTTTGCCGCCGTTTTCAAAGCGTTGTTCATAAACAATCCCATCTCTTTTAATGGTGACGACAAGCCATTCAGAAAGAGCATTCACTACAGAGGCACCAACACCATGGAGTCCTCCGCTTGTTTTATACCCGCCCTGGCCGAATTTACCTCCAGCATGCAAGACGGTTAATATCACTTCAGGAGTTGGTTTGCCCATACGATGCATTCCAGTAGGCATCCCGCGCCCTTTATCAATAACACTTATTGAGTTGTCTTTATGTATTTTGACAATGATTTGTTCACCGTAACCTGCCAATGCTTCATCGACAGCGTTATCGACAATTTCATATACTAGATGGTGTAGCCCTCTCGCATCTGTACTCCCAATGTACATACCCGGGCGCTTTCTAACTGCCTCAAGCCCTTCGAGTACTTGTATGGCATCATCATTATAGTCAAAAGCTTCCTGATTTCTTGCCACAAACATACCCCTTTCATTACTGCAAAAAAGAATTGCTAATAAAAAAATGATCAATACTTTGCTTTTGTATCTATATAAAGAAATGAGCGTAATCATTGAAACAAAATTGATTATACATTCATTTAGCGTATTCGTCTAAAAAATAATTATCCTTTATATGATAGAAAAAGCGGATAAGAACGAGTGTTCCTTATATATATTTTACCATATTTTATTCAGCGTCTATGCTTTATTGTATCTATTTATTCAAATTTGGCAAATAAGATTTTTAATTTTAGCTGATTTATGGCTGTTTCGATAGCTGCTTTTTCAAAAAATAAAAAATGAGACCTATAAAGATCTCATGTCTTTTGCATTATTTTGTTAATGCATGTTCTACCTTAATACAGCGATCCATAACAACTGTGTAGCCCTTTTCCTTTAAGAAATTATAGGCATTCTCATCTATGCATCCGAGCTGTGACCAAAATACATCAGCATTTATTTCAGCAAACTCTTTAGCTACCTCAAGCAGATGCTCTGAACGGCGAAAAACATTGACAATGTCAACATGACCATCAATATCCTTTAAGCTTTTGACAGACTTTACACCGAGCACTTCATCAACTGTTGGATTAACAGGAATAATTTCATATCCTGCATCCTGCATAGCCTTCGACACCATATAGGATGTTCTCTCAGGATTACCGCTTAAACCAACTACCGCAATTTTTTTTGACTTTTTGAGAATAACACCGAGCTCTTCCCTGCTTGGAATTTCAACAGACATAATATGTACCCTCCTACTAATAGCTTTACTTGCTTATCTATATCATACCGAAAAGTAGGTTATTTTACTAATAATGGACTCTTCTTGGCTGAAGGGAGGGTACATGTTATTTAAAATCGAAACACCTTTAGTACAATACTGTTTCCAACTTTTTCACTAATCGCTTTATGGATATATCTGATTCTCTCAATATAACTGCCTTATCAATCGTAATCATCTGTCTATTTTCCATTAGTACTTTTCCGTTCACAATCGTTGTTTCAACATCCGCTCTTGTGGCTGAATAAACAATTCTGGAAATTGGATCAATTTCTGAGGATGGATATGTGTGGAAATCATTTAAGTTCAAAATAGCGAGATCAGCCTTCTTCCCTGTTTCAATACTGCCAATTTCATTTTCCATTCCAACTGCTTTTGCTCCCCCGATTGTAGCCATTCTAAATACAGTTCTTGCATTCATGGCTGTTGGTCCATGGATAGGTTTTTGAATAATAGCAGCGAGTCTCATTTCATTGAACATATCCAGATTATTGTTACAAGGTGCTCCGTCAGCACCTAGACTTACATGTGCATGTGAGTTAAGTAATGACGGAATTTCAGCAATTCCTGAAGCGAGCTTAAGATTAGATCCTGGACAGTGGCTGACCTTAACTCCGCGCTCTCTAATAATTCTTTTCTCTTCTTCATCCAGCCACACACAATGTGCCAGAATTAAACGCTCATTCGCTAACCCAATGCTATCAAGGTAGACAACATTTCTCATTCCATGTTCTTTTTCTACTAACAAAATTTCAGTGGAATTTTCAGAGGCATGTGTGTGGACTCTGACATTGTAATGCTTTGAAAGATCCCTTACTGTTGTTAATAATTCCTCCGTACATGAAACAACAAAACGAGGGCAGAAGGCATATTGGATTCTGCCGCCATCATGATTATGCCATTTTTCAAGCAGATCGACACTTTGCTGAATGGATTCTTGCGTATTTTCCCTTAAGAGAACTGGAACTTCATCTCCCTTATCCATCATGACCTTCCCTGCTAGGGCGCGAATTCCGCTTTCCGCAATTGCTTTAAAAGCAAAATCTGTATGATGAACAGTTTCCATATCTACAACTGTTGTTGTTCCACTTTGTAATAGTTCCCCAATGCCAAGCATCGCTGAGTAATAAATGGATTCCTCATCATGAGATGCTTCCAGAGGCCAAATTTTTTGCTTTAACCAATCCATTAATTCAAGGTCATCAGCCTGCCCTCTAAATAATGTTTGGCATAAATGTATATGAGTTTGTATAAATCCCGGTATCACCGTGCGTCCTGAAGCATCAATAATTTTACTTGCATAATGGCGGAGATTTTGTCCGATTTCAACAATTTTGTCATCTACAATATAAATATCTCCTGTAATAATTTCTTCCTTCTCATTCATCGTAACGATTTCTGCGTTCCTAATGAGAATGCTGCTCATTTTACACCTCCTTGTAACTGGCTTGTCATATCGGCTTTCTTTTCGTCAAAGTTCAAAATTAATGATTTATAAAAATCGATCGATCTTTTATAGGCAGCAATACTTACCCATTCATTTGGCTGATGGGCAAGCTTCTCATCACCTGGTCCATAGATTAATGTAGGGATTTCGCTTCTTGGATTTAATACAGCTGCATCTGTATAATAAGAAACACCAAAGCAATTTGAGTCCTCTTCATTTTTTATTTCTAATGCACAGTGAATAATATCTGATGAAACAGCGGTAAGAATAGGTGGACGGTCTAACACTTTCGTTATCTTGAACTGATGGAGCTCGTTATTTTCAACAAGTTTATTAAGTTTTTGATTTAGCAGTTCTATTAAATGGTCATGTGATTGTGGAGGAACTGTACGTATATCCACCCGAATTGAACATCGATCCGGAATGACATTCGTTTGAATCCCCCCATTGATCATTGTAACCGCAAGGCTACTGCTTCCAAGAGGTTCCTTTTCTAGTTTCCACTCAACTTTTAGTGAATCTAACACATTTATTATTTGCATCATATGATCAACAGCATTGATTCCTTGATCTGGCATAGACCCGTGAGCGGTTTTTCCATATGTGCTAATTTCTAACCAAAGTGCTCCCTTATGTCCAACCACAACCTTTTCATTTGTCGGTTCACCGATTACTAGTGCATCAATGACTCGATCGTCATTTCCTTCTAAAAACGCCCTAGCTCCGCAGCTATCGACTTCTTCACCAGCTGTTGCCAAAAATGTAATAGTGGCTGGAGGTGTCTTTTTTTCCAAAATTAAAGATTCTAATGCTAAATACATGGCGGCCAAGCCGCTTTTCATATCTGAAGCCCCTCTGCCATAAATCCTTTCTTCTACAATGTCCCCTGAAAAAGGGGCATACTGCCATTCAGCCTCTCCAGGGGAAACCGTATCCATATGGCCGCACAGAAATAAATGCTTATCACCACTGCCCTTGAGTGTCACCTCAAAATTGCTCCTATTTTTCTCAAGATAAGTCATTTTAAAGGGGATGCCCTTCATCTTACATCGTTCAATAAAAGCCTCAGTTACCTCATGCTCATTACCTGGAGGATTTGAACTATTGATCCGCAGAAGCTCCTGAAGGAATTGAATATCATCCATTATTCTGCCTCCACTATTTGCATTTTTAGAGATGTAACCTTCCATCCGTTTACAGGTGCCATATCTTGCGAACATGTTGTACAGGCGATGACCACGTCCTCCAAGGCCTTGAGCCTCACATAATCTCCTGGCTTTGAAAGTGGCTCTTCAATCACATAATCGCCTTGATCGTCCAGCACATTATTCATAAATAGATTAATAGGATCTGGAACAATAGCTGGATGAATATTAAACTTCTTTAAAGCTGTTTCTAAATTGTCATAGCAATTTGGATGATCATCGTGATCAAAATCCATTTTATACCGATAATAATCGCAGGCTGGAAAAAATATATCGTGGACACCGACAGTATCTTCTACTAGCTGCATAAGAGGTCGGCGTCTATTGCTGTATAATAAATCGCCTTTTTTTAACCGAATACTGCTTAATGATGCTCTCATATGAACGGGGGATACATATTCTTGAGGATCTGCATGATTAAAACAAACAAAATCCCCAACCTGCTTCCCATCCAGATCAATGATAATAAGCTCTTCGCCTTTTCTTAAAAAAGCGCTTCTGCCTTCGTAGGGAGGAATGACTATTTCTTCACGAATTCTGTCCCTATTAAAGATTTCTCTCATAAAATCACCCTCCGTTTATTCAATAAAAACAGCAACTGCCCGGATTGGGGAGCCAGTTCCTTTCCGAATCCTGAGCGGAAGCCCGAAGTATAAAAATCTCATACCGGCTATTTGGTCCAAATTACAAAGGTTTTCCGTATTGGTCATGCCATACTCCCTGCAAATTAGGTGACCGGAATACTTGGGATCATCTGGATGATCGATTGCCGGAGAATCGATGCCGATATTGACAACGCCTTTCTCTGCTAGCCACTTAGCTGCTTGGTAATCAAGACCTGTATAAGTAGTTAACCATGCATCTGTGCCATACGACCTGTTATAATGGCCAGTATAGAGAAGAACGATATCCCCCTTCTCGATAAACTGACCCGATTTATTTAGGGCACTCTCAAGATCCTGACTCGTAATATAACGATTTGTCGGAACATGTGAGACATCAAGGCAAACGGCTGGACCATAGAAATATTCTAATGGCATTTCATCAATGTATTTCCCATTTGGATCATACTCGTATGTAGCATCACTATGGGTTGGCCCATGTTCATTAATGATTAAATTGTTTGTTGCAAATGGAAACCCTATCTTTTTTTCCGATTCTTCATGTGTAATATTAGTAAAAATCATCGTAGATGGATGAAGAGGGAAGACTGGCATCCCATGATAGATTTCCTGAGTTAAGTCTACTAATCTGACTCCCATAATTTTTCCCTCCAATTCAAAAAGCGTAAGCGCCTTCGGAACAATCAAAGGGCGATTGTTCCTGCGACGACTTTTCTTGATGTATTTTTAAATAATCGTAGGAATAACCTCAAACTTGTCTACATCAATCAATCCCATATCAGTAATTTTCCACTTCGGACTTGTGACTAGTGACCAGAAGGATAAGTGCATGAATGGAACCTCCATTCCGCAACCAAGCTCTTCCTTTGCAAGTCTGGAAAGCTCATCAACCTTATCACTCATTTCCTTACCGGTTAATTCATCTGTCATAAGACCACCTACACGGAGCGGAAGATCTCCAACCACTTTACTTTCCTTGATCATGGCAATTCCACCTCCCATTGCAATGACACGATTGACTGCGGTTACCATATCCTCATAATTCGTCCCTGTCACAATAATATTATGAGTATCATGGGCAACACTTTCTGCAATGGCTCCGCTCTTTAAATCAAAGCCATGCAAGAATGTTTTCCCTACTTTTCCTGTTCTTCCGTGACGTTCAACAACAAGTAATGGCAATACATCCTGCTTCAGACAAGGCTGGACAATTCCATCCTTTACATTCAGAGTATACTCGCCCTCGCCCGTTAAATTTTGGAAAGGGATGGCTTCAATAGCTCTTACCCTTACACGGGATCCTGTAGCATTAATAGTGAGTTCATCTTTTGTAACTGCTTTTCTTTTAATCGATTTCTTAACACTTTCAGGATAAATATACGGGGCTATGTCGATAGTTAGTTCGCCTTTTTCAGCAGCTTTTTTACCACTGAGATATACTTGATCGATCGTCATATTCATTAAATCACTAATAACGGCAATATCTGCCCTTTTACCAGGTGCGATCACTCCTACATCCTTAAACCCGAAGTGAGTAGCCGGATTAATGGTTGCCATTTGGATGGCTTCGACAGGATCAATTCCTTCCGCGATCGTTCTGCGGACAATATCATTCATATGTCCATATTTCAGGAGATCTGCAGGAACCATATCATCTGATACTAAAATCGCTCGTCTCGAATCCAATCCATCCTCTGTAATGGCACGGATACACTCTGCCATATTTCGTTGGGAGGATCCTTCCCTCATAAACACACTTACTCCATAACGCAACTTTTCAACCATTTCTTCCTTCGTAGTCGTTTCATGACAAGAAACATGTGTGCCTCCGCTTATAATATGTGCTGCCAGTTCTTTCCCAAATAATCCAGGAGCATTTCCCTCGACAGTTTTACCAATACTGTTTGCATAGGAGACCGCTGCCACTAGATCATCTATTAATTCAGGGGCATGTTGATAAACTGGTTGGATATTACTAAAGCTTTGAATTTCGCCAATTCCTTGAACATATGGATCATTTAATAAGTCCTTCATATCCTTAGCTGAAACGTCATACCCTGAAGTTTCTAGTCCAGGAGCATCAGGTACGGCACAGGGAACAGTGAATAAGATGCGATTTGGAAGGGTTTTCGCTTCTTCAATCATCGCTTTCATTCCATGAACACCGAGAACATTACCAATCTCATGCGGGTCGCCAATTAATGTTGTCGTCCCTGTCGGTATGGACAGCTTTGAAAATTCCGTACATGTCAGCATGGCACTTTCAAAGTGCATATGAGAATCAATAAAGCCCGGGCTAATAAATTTCCCCTTAACATCTTCTATCGTTGTTTTCGGACCAATCAGATCCTTTGCATCTCCAACCATCAAAATATATTGTCCTTTAATGGCAACATCTGCTTCATATATTTCACGGGTGATTACATTAATAAAATACCCGCCTCTAAGGACTATGTCCGCATATTGATGTGGATGCAATAATACATCAATTAATTTTCGATATTGAATAGCCTCTTTTATTTTAAGAGCGTCCACCGTTTAACCCCCTATCATCGTTCCTTCCAAACTATCAATTATTCCAATAATTGCAGCATCAATGGGTGCCTCTTTATTCCTGATCGCTCGTGAAGCCATGCTTCCTGTCACATAGATCACTCTTTCACCTATGCCGGCTCCAACAGTATCAACGGTAATAATGGGGTTTGGCAGTACCTGTCCATCTAATCCAATCGGCTGTGTAATTAATAGCTTCGTCCCTACTAGATTTTCATCTTTTCTCGTAGCAGTTACCCGGCCAACCACTATTCCCATGTGCATAAAGATCGTCCCCTTATTCTGTAATTATTGCAATATTCAACTCTCTTGCCATATCCTTGGCAAGGGGAGTAATGATAGTCTGACTTGACATACTCAATGTATGTTGATTTTGTTGATGCAAATATCGTATTGTTTCTGCGGTAACAATTGATTTATTTAGTGAATGATTAAGAAAAGCATCAAAATTATCATCTTCATTGATAAGGTCTATCCCTAACCCTTTTAACTGAATCATCTGTTCCTTCAGTTTTCTTTTAAACGCTTGAGATCCTTTATCCATACCCTTCACCCGCCATAGCTGATGATTAGCGTCTATCCCTATTTTTAATGCGATGACTTTCTTACCAGTCATTAAACTATGAAGAATCAGACGGACAAAAGGTCTTTGTTCATTGAAGGAAAGAATATCTGATACTAGCGAAAATGACAGGATTGGGAGAAAGACTATATCAATCTTATTTTTTTCTGATAAATGCTGATGACAAATCCAATCATCATTGCCAATTATTCTCGCAAGGTCATTTCTTTCGTCATGTGAGTAAATCGAATCTTCCACTGAGATTCGAAGCATGCATTGTTTACTAGTTAGGTCTTTTAAATATAAAAGTCCTGGTTCCATTCCAATCAAATGAGAGGTAATTAGAGCCAGGACATATGGTCTTTTCTGTAGGCTCTTACTGTAGCTGTTTCGGTTAGACAGCTCGCGCAGAGTGTGTTTCATCATTACACTCTGCTTATTTGAGCTCATATTTATTCACCAATCGTTTTAGATAATAGGGCTCTTTCCACTTCACTGTGAGGTCTAGGGATAACATGGACAGATACCAATTCTCCAACACGGCTTGCCGCTTCAGCTCCCGCATCTGTCGCTGCTTTAACAGCCCCTACATCTCCTCTTACCATGACAGTTACAAGTCCAAAGCCAACCTTTTCATAGCCGCAAATTTCTACATTTGCTGCCTTAACCATTGCATCAGCAGCCTCTACTGCACCAACTAAACCCTTTGTTTCTACTAATCCTAATGCTTCACCCATGATTTATTTCCTCCTCATAATGATTAATTTGATTTGTTATTGTCTTCCTCTGATTGACTGTTTTCCGTTATATCATTTTCCGCTTTTTTAGTGGTTCCCTTTTTCATTGAGCCTTTTATATTTTTTCCCTTCGCTTCAGCTCTCTCCGTATTCTCCTCAGAGCCTTCCTTCTTAATTAAGCTCTTCTCTTCAAGTTTAAAATGAGGTAATAGTTTACTTGCTACTTCGTTGTGAGCCCTTGGAATCACATGAAAGGAAATTACCTTTCCAATACGATCTGCAGCTTCCTTACCAGCATCCACAGCAGATTTAACTGCGGCGACATCCCCGCTGAAATGGACCGTAACACCCAGATACCCATTTACGCCAATTACTTTTTCGATGCCTACAATTTCTACATCCGCGGCTTTAACTGCAGCGTCTGCAGCAGAAACAGCTGTTAAATAGCCCACTGTTTCTATTAATCCTAGTGCTTGCAATTACATAGCCTCCAGTCATATAAAGTTATTTAAACCTCTCAGCTTCCTTAAGTAATTCGGCAGAGACTTCTGAAATCGTTATGAATGGACCATAAAGAAGTAAATACCCTTTCTCTACGGTATAGTTGAAATTTATATTTGGTGATTTTTTCAATAAACGATCTAATATAAGAATGGATGAATAATGATTTATTCCATCAAGTACAGCGACCCCATCTACATGAGCATTCAAATTAAGCTGTTTTGTTAACCATGGACTAGGAGAATGAACTTTAAAAAGCTGTAAAGGCTTATAAGAATGGTGAGAAAGTTTTTGAAATAATGTTTTTACGGCCTCGGTTAGTTTGGCGGTATCTTCTTCATACAATTCAAGAATAAAGCCACTGCTTTTTTCTTTTTCCCATAACAAACTATATTTCATGGCCGAATACTCTCGTAAAATCTCATTCACTAGAAATAACTGGCCGATTGACGATTGTTCACTTGAAATGACCCCAACGGAATGTGACTTTAGCGGCCTCTGAAATGATTCCATCAGTTTTTCAGATAGACCAGAATAGACCCAAGCTTTTATTCCATTTCTCGTTTGGCCGATAAACTTACTTTCTTCATTAAAATGGTTATTTACATATGAACCTTTTTGAGGCTTATTTAATGGTTGGTTACCTTGTACAAGAGAGATTTTTTGCAGTTTAGATATGGAACCTGTAATGGAATCACTACTCCCCGTTTTAGTATGAACATTTCTTTGTTCATTTTTGGATGAATGATTGATTAGATCTTTATTAGTATTAGCAGGCACTCCAGCTAATCTTTTTTGGATATTTTTTTGCTGATAGTTTGGACGATTTATTCCCGCTATCGATTGTTTTGAAGCTTCTTGTTTGTTGTCATTGACAGTGGATTTCGAATAAACAAACCTTGAATTCCCCCAGTTAAAAAGAGGATTCTCTCTCGGCTTATTAGCTGGCTTTAATACTTCCTGAACAATATTTTTCATGAATTCTGACAAGCGTAATCACCTCCTAGAGAATCTTAGCAAGCTCTGCATGCGGTCGAGGAATGACATTAAAGGATACTAACTCTCCTCCGGTCTTAGAATTAGCCGTTTTCCCCACTTCAACAGCGGCAGTTACAGCTGCAACATCTCCTTCTACAATTACAGTCACTAAACCAGAACCGACTCGTTTTAAATCTACTAAACTAACATTGGCTGCTTTGGCCATGGAATCAAGTGCTTCTATAGCAGCTGTTAATCCCCTTGTTTCAATCATCCCAATTGCCTTCATTTCCATCCCCCTTTCCAAGGTCAATATGATGAACTAGTTAAATGAACTTATATTTTTTTCATTCAGGTAGAAAACTTTAACAGTTTCATTTGATTTTTCTAGTTCCTCTATAAATAATCTTCAAGATTGACTTCAATTGGAATGGATGTTCTTTTAAACATTTCTTCCTCTCCTAAAGGATATGTGGCGTCTATTCCCATTTTATCGGAAACACCTCTTAGGTTATGGGAGGATTCGAGTGGAGAACCTTTAGCTCCAGGTACAATAAATACATCATTAGAGGCCTGAACCCTAGTTGCAATCGCCCATTCAACATCGTCTGAATCGAAAATATCAACATCATCGTTTACGACAACGACATGCTTTAAATCTTTATCACTAGCAAATGCAGCAAGTGCGGCTTGCTTTCCATCCCCTTCAGACTTTTTCTCGATTTGAATGACAGCATGGTAGCGAGCAACACCTCCCATCGGAATATGTACACCTTTAATATTCGGCACGACTTGCCTAACAGTACTTAATAAGGTCGCCTCCCGAACTAGAGCCATTGGCAGTCTTTCTTCATAGCTTGAAGGGAAAATGGTCTGGTTTATGGCTTGATTCCGATAGGTTACAGCAGATATTTCCACGATTGGCTGAGGGGATCTAAACCCATAATAACCGGCCAATTCTCCAAATGGCCCTTCCATCTCACGTTCATTCGGTAACATTCGGCCCTCAAAAACAATTTCCGCTTCTGCTAGAACATCTATATCCACTGTCTTACAGCGAACAACATCTAAGGATTGTCCAAGTAAAGCCCCCGCAACGTCTAATTTATCCGTATGATATAGGTGTGTACTAATCTGGGAACTCAAAACGACAGCTGGCACTACCCCAAACATAACGGCCACTTCCATTGGCTCACCCAGTTTTTCATAATATGAATACTGTTCCAATAACTCTCGCGAAGTAATTAAAATATTTGTTCGATTTCCGCCTAGATACTGCATTCTCCTTATAGATGTATACCTTTTCTTTCCTGTTACATCCTTTACAACAAGTATCCCTGATACATAATAGGCACCTGAATCCCCTTCGTGAAAGGTCGGTATTGGAAACAGGTCAGCTAAATCGAAATCGCCTGTTACTAAATTTTCCTGTACAGGTCCAGTTTCCTTTAAAGTTGTAGGGATTGGATTAACAATGGAGTTAATGATTTTAGGGATCAGTTCCGAAGCATGTATTCCCATGCTATCAGCAACTAGCTCACGATCTCCGCCTAATCCTGCTGCCATTGCTGATTGATACCCTTTGACTTTTTCAAAGAGGAATGGCTGCTTTCCATTTTTCGTATTTACAACAGCACCTAATTCATAGCGGGGATCTACTTCTCGTTTAATTCGATATAGGAGGCCTCTATTCTCCCAGTCATCTAATAATGCTCTCATTGTTACAGGTATCATGAATTTTCCCCCCACCTTTCCAGCAGTCGATGATCAATATTAAGCATGTCTAAAATTCGGGCTACCATGAAGTTTGCCAGCTCCCATATTTCTGTTGGCTTATGGTAGAATCCTGGGGAGGCTGGCATGATACATGCACCTGTCTCAGCAAGCAGTGTCATATTCCGTAAGTGTATTAGATTAAATGGGGCTTCCCTTGGAACGATAATAAAATTTCGTTTTTCTTTTAAAACTACACCTGCCGCTCTGCTTAGCAATGTATCGCCGACACCATTCGCAATGGCCCCAAGTGTATTCATGGAACAAGGGACTATAACCATCCCGTCTGTCAAATAGGATCCGCTTGCTATCGATGCAAACAAATTTTTATTACTATGGACAGTGGCATATTCTTTAAGCTCCTCCATCTTAACCCCGCACTCAAACTGCATTACTTTCTCTCCCATTTCCGTAACAATTAAGTGCGTTTCTATTCCTAATTGATGAAGAGCGCGGATCAAAGTATATCCATACAATGATCCGCTAGCCCCAGTAATACCCACTAAAATTCTTCTTTTTCGGTCTGTATGAGTGTTAATATTAAACAACCTTTTCGTCTAGGGAGAATTTATTTTTCGCTGCTTCTTTATATTCTTCTGTTGTCATGATATCTCCGAAAATATCAATATCTCTTAATCCGGAAACATGCATATCATCATCTTGAGACGCTGTTCCATCGGAAATACAGATTACATTATATCCATGATATAGAGCATCAGATGCGGTGCTGCGAACACAAACATTTGTCCATACGCCTGTTAAAACGACTGTATCTATTTCCTCCTCCCTAAGGAACAGATCAAAATCGGTATAGCTGAATGCACTATGTCTTCTCTTCTGAACGACATAGTCACCCTTATCCTCTTCCGGCTGCAGCTCAGGTATGAACTCTGATCCCCATGTGCCTTTTACAGCATGAACAGGTCTTACACGGAAATCCCTGTCATTTTTTCGATGAGCCTCCTGTACGTGTACTACCTGAATATCTAAATCGTGAGCAAAATCGATTAGCTCCCTAATTTTAGGGACAATTTTTTCACCACTTTCACAGCGAAGAGCTGCATTTTCACCAATAAAATCATTGAGCATATCAATTACCACAACACAATGTTTCTTTCCTTTAAGTTCCACTTATCTTTCATCCTTTCAGAAAACTGATTTCATTTTTCTTTTTGTTATATCAATATATGAAACTATTCGAATCTACATGATTGAAAACTAAAACATCAATTTTGTGTTACAGCTTCAGCTTCCTTTGTTTCTACTTTTACGGCTTCATATTTTTCATATTTTAATGTTCTTTCTAGTCTCTGAATACTTTGACGAGGCACGTACTCTCCATAGCCTGCTTCTCCGACAATTCCACCGTTATCTTCATCGAAAACAACGTTTCCGCGGATTATTGTCTGTACTGGCTTTCCTTTTAATTTCAAGCCATGTAATGGATTATACTTCGCCATTGATTCGGTTTTTTGTTCATCAATGACATATTCCTTTTCAAGGTCGATTATAGTGAAGTCAGCATCACTGCCAATTTCCATTGATCCCTTTTTCGGATAAATGCCATAATGAATGGCAGCATTCCTGCTCGTAACCTCTACAAAACGTGATAGTGATAGACGGCCTTTATTTAGTCCTTCACTTACTAGGATAGGGACCATTGTTTCTACTCCTGGAATACCAGGGAAAGTATTCCAAATCGTCGCTCCTGGATATTCTTTTTCTGTTGCTATTTCATATGGAGCGTGGTCAGTTCCAACGAAATCGATTGTTCCATCGGCAAGTGCCTGCCAGTGAGATTCATTGTCTTCCTTACCGCGCAATGGAGGAGCAATTTTTGCATATGAACCACGTTCTGACATTGAATCCTGTGCGTTTAGTACGAGGTAATGAGGGCAAGTTTCAGAAGTAACTTTAATCCCCCGTTTCTTAGCGGCCCTCACTAGCTCCACTCCCTCTTTTGTACTCATGTGCACAACATGGACACGGGCATCTGTTGCTTCGGCAAAGCTTAGAATTAATTCGATTGCGACCTTTTCAGCTAGACTGGACCTGGCCTCTGCCCATGCTGGACCATCCAAACGCCCCTCTTTTTCTAGCTTCTTAGAGTTAAAAGTGCAAATATCATAGTTTTCAGCATGCACACCTATTGGCAAACCTGTTTTTGCCACATGTTTAAAGATTTCAAGCATTTCAGCATCTGAAACCTTTGGGAAAGTTGGTACGGAAGGTGTCATATACACTTTAAAAGCGACAACCCCTTCATCAATTTGCGGATAAATATTATCGATCCAGCCTTCACGGGCATCTTCTCCCGTCATTCCTCCCCAAAAGCAATAATCTATATATGCTTGGTCACGAATCGGACCTATTTTCTTTTGGAAACTATCCCCATCCCGAACAGAAGGCTTGCTGCAGCATGGCATATCAATGATCGTTGTCAATCCGCCAGCTGCTGCTGAACGGCTTCCAGTTGCAAAAGTTTCTCTATGGGTAAAGCCTGGATCCATAAAATGTGTATGCGGGTCAATACAACCAGGAACAACTAGCTTGCCTTCAACATCAATAACCTGTGTAGCATTTAAGAAGCTAATGTCATTGGAATACCCAATAATTTTTCCATCATTTACTAGTATATTCGTTAAGACTTGGCGATCTCCTTGTGGAATATTCGCATTTTTCAGAATTAAATCCATAGTTTATACCCCTTCTGCTATTTTTATTTCTGCTTTATGCAGATTATTAAAGGACATCCATTGAGTGTTCAGTTTTTAACTGATTCATTTGCCCATCTTTAGATATATTTAAATCCTTATAATTAAAGACCACATTTAGTAAAATGGCTGTCAAGCTTCCTATTACTATTCCATTTTCAACGAGTAAACGGGCACCTGTTGGAAGACTGCCAAAGATAGCAGGAACTACCGCAGATCCTAATCCAATTCCAACGGAACAAGCAATAATTAAGAGGTTTTCGTTTTTAGTAAAATCTACAGCTGAAAGCATTCTAATCCCTGATGAAATCACCATACCAAACATTGGAATCATGGCACCGCCCAGGACAGCCATAGGGATGACGGTAGTTAGAGCTGCGATCTTAGGCAAAAGTCCTAAAATCATTAGTATGACCCCAGCAGAGATTACAACGTTTCTAGTTTTTACTTTAGTTAGAGCTACAAGGCCAACATTTTGAGAGAATGATGTATAAGGAAAAGCATTAAATATTCCTCCAATTACAACTGCAAGCCCTTCTGCTCTTAATCCCTTTTTAATATCCTTGGATTCTAGTTTTCGTTCACAAACATCCCCTAATGCTAGAAATACACCAGTGGACTCTATCATACTTACAATGGCGACTAAGGTCATTGTCAAAATAGCTGAGGCATTAAAAGTAGGCAGACCGAAATAGAAAGGCTGAACAATATGAAACCAGGAAGCATTAGCAACCTCCACGAAGCTAACCATTCCCATAAAATATGCGACTATTGTTCCTGCAATTAGCGATAGCAGGACAGAAATTGCTTTCATATATCCTTTGAAGAAACGATTCATTAAGATAATTAGAATCAGTGTAAGTATGGCTAAGAATAAATTTTTGGAGCTGCCAAAATCGGGAGAGCCCAGCCCACCAGCAGCATTATTCATTGCGACTGGAATTAAGGAAACCCCAATAATAGCAACAACTGAACCAGTGACAACAGGAGGGAAAAAACGCAAAATTTTACTCATAAACTGCGATAATATCATGACGATAATTCCGGAGACAATGATGGCGCCATAAATCGCGGTTATTCCTTGTAATTGTCCAATGGCTATCATCGGCCCTACCGCTGTAAATGTACAGCCCAAAATGACAGGTAATTTTATACCGAAATGCTTTCCGCCTATGACCTGTAATAATGTTGCTATCCCACATGTAAATAGATCAATCGAGATTAAATATGCAAGTTGTTGAGCATTCAATCCAATTGCAGGTCCTACAATTAAAGGTACAATGACAGCACCTGCATACATTGCCAATACATGCTGAAATCCTAAAGTTCCAATTTTAACAGGATTTAGCTTTTCCAAGGTCAGCCCCCCATATTTACAAAATGTATCTTCTGTATAAACTCGGGATGCATTTCGCTATTTTCCTAATAAATCACCTCCAAAAATAGAAATTTGTATATAAAAAACCGCAGTAATAGAAAACATCTTCCATAAGATGATGATCTACTACTGCGGTTTCATATAACTTCCGTTAAACAAAAGCTAAAGGAACCGCTTTCAAAATGGTTAAGAGTAGTTGCGGCTTGCACAGCTCTCCCAAACAAAATTGATAGCTTATTATTCTTTAAAATAAATGATTGTACATGATTCTTCCGTAACAGGATCGTAATCTTTTAAAATGGTCTTCACTTTAAAAGGCAGCATCTCTTCAATCTGATCTTTAAATAACGATTTGAATTCAACACTTAATGCTGAATCAACCGAAATAGTCAAATGTTGGAAATTTTTACTAAGCATTTGAAGCGACTGGACCCGTTTATGCTGAGCAAAAATGATTACCATGTCATCAAATATTTCTATTCGCTGTTTCTTTACTCCGACACCGTGAATTTCTTGGTTGACTCGGTTATAAAGATGAGCAATATCCTTTTTTAAAGATTGATGGGTATGTATAGAAATAATAGACATAATTGCCTCCCGTTACTCACTATATTAAACAAAGCAAGTTTTATTGTCAATAGTATTATCTGAAAATTTACACTTGACAAAATATTGACATGGCTATTACACTACAAATCAACTTAAACTTTTTTAAAATTTTAACATTTTTGGTCAAATATATCT
>NZ_JBALOZ010000240.1:0-6454 GCF_036965125.1 Bacillus sp. JJ1503 | reverse complement strand
CTCAAAAATCGGTTTGAGGGTTTCTACTAGGGACCGTAAATTCCTAACTACGAAAGGGTTTCTTACGTGTGAAAATTTCACGGCAGCCTTTTTGTATGGGAATTTTTTTGTTCCTTAGCCTGAATGCTAAAAAAAGTACTGTTTTAATCCAATGAACACAAACTAACTGCTTATTTTCCTGCAAAATAATGTTATCTTTCAGACACCCCGTGACAGCTACACTCTTCCAATTGCAAAATTTCCTAATACAAAGTCCATTTACCTAATATTCTATTTGAAAAATCAATATAGAAAACACTATTTAACAGTACACCTTATAAAGATTATTCACCAATAAATGAGAAACCAATTATATGGAGGGAAACTAATGAGAGAAATAAATTTTACTGTTAATGGCTCACCTTGTACTGTTTCGTGCCCACCGGACAAAACTTTGCTGGACGTCTTAAGGGAGGATCTAAAGCTGATAGCCAGCAAGGAATGCTGTGGCAAAGGGGAATGCGGATCATGTTCAGTTTTATTAAACGGTGAAGTGGTCTGCTCCTGTTTGATTCTCGCAGGTCAAGTTGTAAATCAAGAAATAGTAACTTGTGAAGGAGTCGGATTAACTTCAAATATGGATGTTATCCAAGAATCCTTTGTAGTAGAGGGTGCCACTCAATGCGGGTATTGCACGCCAGGCATAATTGTTTCTGCAAGAGCCTTTCTAGATAGAATCGATTATGTGCCAACGACTGATCAAATTAAAACAGCATTAGGGGGAAATCTTTGCCGATGTACCGGCTATACAAAAATAATAAAAGCCATCCAAACTGCAGCTGAAAAGGAAATGAAATTAATAGGAAAAGGAACTACGTAATGAAGGTTTCAGCCATTTTGCTTTCTGCAGGGTTATCAAGCCGTATGAGGCCGCTCCCTCATAAAGGATTGCTTCAATGGAAAGGGAAAACGTTAATCGAACACCAGATTCAAATGCTGTTAAATTCAAATCTGTCAGAAACAATTGTTGTTGTTGGCCATGAGGCTGAAAAATTTTTTCCCATAACAAATCTATACCCCGTTAAAACGGTGTATAACGAGAATTTTCGTCAAGGAAAATGCTCTTCTATCATTAAAGGGCTTCAATCGATCGATCGCGACTCTGACATGATTTTAATTTCAGCTGTTGATCAGCCAATTGATAATACTGTAATTAATCAGCTTATTCAATCACTTCAAGATTCAAATTGTTTAATTGCCATACCGTTAAATAATGGGAAAAGAGGGCACCCTATACTATTCTCGAAAAATATTATTCATGCTCTTCTATCGATACGGGAAGAGACGCAAGGACTGCGTAATATTATTCGCAAATATGAAGACCAAATAGTGGAGTCTGTCATCGAAAATACCCTTATTTCTCAAAATATTAACACTCCGATGGACTACCGAATTTCTCTAAAAATAAGCAATTCTTAGTAGGCAAAGGAAATCATTCAGATTATGTAAGGAGGTCTCTAAATGCTAGTTTCAGAAATTGACGTAATTTCTCCAGCTACATTAATGGAATGCCTTTCGATTATTTCTAATAAAGGCAAAAATTCAAGACTTATAGCTGGAGGAACGGACGCTGTTGTCCGTATGAAGGATGGAAAATGGCGTCCAGAAACATGGGTTAATATTAATGGTTTAAAGGAACTGAGATTCATCCATGAAAAAAATGGAGAAATTCACATTGGACCGTTAACAACCCATACAGATATCGTCCACTCCCCTTTGCTTCAAGAAAAAGCAGATGTGCTTGTAGAAGCATCTAGAGAAGTTGGAGCGATTCAGATGCAAAATATTGGAACAATCGGTGGAAATATTGGCACTGCCTCCCCTGCCGGAGATACAATTCCAGCACTGTATGTGTTAAATACAATATTGGAGCTAAGCTCGTTAACAAATAAACGACTCGTTCCTATTAATGAGTTTTTTATCGGACCAGGCAGAACCGTCCTAAAGGAAAATGAAATGATTACAAAAATCATTATTCAGCCCCAGGATGAAAATGAAATAGGGATATTCCAAAAGCTTGGACCGAGAAAAGCACAGTCAATATCAATTGTAAATGTTGCCATTTCATTATTAATGGGAGAAGGCCGTCAAGTTTTAAAAGGCAAAATTGCCTTCGGTTCCGTAGCCCCAACGATTATTCGTGCAAAAAAATGTGAATCGATTATAACGCTAACTCCATTGACAGATGAATTAATACAAAACATTGCAAAAATAGCCTGGAAAGAGGTTATGCCAATTACGGATGTAAGAGCAACAGCGGAGTACCGCCGTGATATGGCAAGTGCCCTTTTAGAGCGAGGACTTTATCGACTCATCAGGAGGTGGGAGAATAAATGAAACATACAAATGAACAAAGCAATAGCCGGGAATTAAATTGGATCGGAAAAAGAGTAAGAAGAATCGATGGACCTGAGAAAGTAACAGGTGAATTAAAATACATGACAGATTACCATTTTGACAATATGGTTTGGGGAAAGGTTTTGCGCGCCAAATATCCTCATGCAAGAATAAAGTCTATTCAAATTGAAAAAGCTGAACAGCTTCCTGGTGTCGTTTGTGTCTTAACACATAAGGATATCCCTGGATTTAATGGGTTTGGAATCGTTATCCCGGACCAGCCTGTTCTATGTTCTGATATCGTTCGCTGCACGGGTGATGCAGTAGCTTTAGTCGCAGCAGAAACTGAAGAGATTGCTGAACAAGCGTTGGCATTAATTGAAGTTGATTATGAACCGCTTGAGTTTGTGATAGATGCTGAAAAAGCGATGACCCCTTCATCCCCTAAATTGCATCCGGATGGAAATATTCATAGCCATGTCATCATCAAAAATGGCGATACTGAAAAAGCATTTGAGGAAGCAGATATTATTGTCGAGAATACATTCTACTCCCCTCGACAAATGCACGCTTTTATCGAAACAGAAGGCGGATGGGGTGTAATGGATGAGGAAGGCTATATTACCATTCGCTGTCCTGGACAATATGCCCACCGTGACCGGGCGCAAATTGCACGGGCCATTGCATATAACCCAGAAAGGATTCGAGTAATTTCCAGCCCTATAGGCGGTGCCTTTGGAGGCAAGGATGAAATTACTGTGCAAATATGCCTAGCCCTTCTTGCCATGTATACAAATGGGCGTCCTGTAAAGATCCATTTAAGCCGAGAAGAATCTGTGATCGCCGGGATTAAAAGGCATCCATTTAAGGTACAAATGAAAACAGCAGCAAAAAAGGACGGTACTTTAATTGCCAGTGAAGTAAGAGCAGTAGCTGACACGGGGGCTTATGCATCATTAGGTGGAGCTGTTATAGCTCTAGCCATTGAACATTCATGCGGACCTTACAAAATTCCGAACGTAAACCTTGAAGGGTTCTGTGTGTACACAAATAATGGCATTGCAGGTGCCTTTAGGGGTTTTGGAGTTAATCAGGTTTGCATGGGAATTGAAACTCATATGGACATGATAGCTGAAAAACTAGGGATAGATCCGATTGAAATTCGAAAGAAAAATGTTTATCACCAAGGCGAAATGTCTAGTTTAGGCCATATCGTCCAATCAAGCGTTGGCACGTATAAAACGCTTGAAGCCGCAGAAAATTGTGACCTCTGGAAAAACCGTGAAAAATATAAAAAAGAAGTAAGTGAACCATGGAAAAAGCGAGGTGTTTCGCTTGCCACATCCTTTCACGGAATTGGGATGGGAATTGGATTGCCTGACTATGGTGCAGCTTCCATCGAACTCCTTCCGGATGGCAAGTTTTTAGTGGCAGTTGGCTGTGAAGAAATTGGCGGAGGAAATAGCACCGCCTATGCACAAGTGGCAGCCGAATTATTAAATTGTGATATTCACTTAATTAAAGTCGTCCAGGGTGACACCCTTCAAACACTTGATGGCGGTACGGTAACCGCTTCCCGCTCCACGTATACAGGAGGGAGAGCAGTTGCAACAGCAGCGCCAAAAATGGTAGAGCTGTTAACCGAAACGGCAGCTCAGATACTTAATCTACCCCTAACAAGTATTGAAATTAAACAAAACTGCCTTACAGCCAATGGAGAAAGCCTAACCTATCAACAAATATATAATTACCTGCATGAACAGCATCGGAATACAAGAATTGAAGGACATTTTATTCTCCCAAAAGAAAAGACTGAAATTAAAGGATCTGGCGGAGCCCCCCATCACCTGTACGGGTATTTAACCCATGTTGTTATGGTTGAGGTTGATACATTGACCGGGGAAACAGACGTTCTTCACGTAGTATCTATTCCTGATGCAGGGAAAGTTATTAACCCGCAAGGACTTGAAGGTCAAGCTGAAGGCGGTGCTGTAATGGGTATTGGCTACACCCTTTATGAGGATATAGTGATTGAAAACGGCTATCATAAAACAAAAAACTTTACTGACTATATTATTCCAACTATTAGAGAAACACCTATTATTGAAACCATCCCTGTAGAGGATGCCCCTGAACAATCAGGACCATTTGGCGCTAAAGGAATTGGAGAGGTCGTCATGATTCCAATTATTGCCGCTATCATGTCAGCTATTTATGATGCTACTGGGGCAAGGATTTATCATTTGCCTGCAACACCGGAAAGAATTTTTAATGCCTTAAAAGATCTAAAAAAACAAAAGGCTCATTCTGCTAGGTGATCATAATGATGAATCAAAAGTTATACAATCGATTAACCGAATCACTTAAACAGCGTCAGGATGTCTTTTTCATTACAATTACTGACCATTCAAATTCTTATTTGATAGGACAAAAAGCATTACTATGGCCAAGTGGGGATATCTACTCTGAAACTCCCCTCTCCCCTGCTCTGCAAAATAAAATGTTGGAAAGCTGTGAAAAGCTAATTCGAAGAAAAAGATCGGGTTTGATTTCATTCCTTTTATTCGGGGATAACGTTGAATGTTTTGCTGAATACTATCCTATTCCAATTCACCTTATTGTAGCTGGTGCGGGTCATGTATGTGAGCCAGTCGTGGAAATGGGAAAAATGCTTGGTTTTTATGTCACTGTCATTGATGATCGAATTGAATTTGCCAATTGGGAGCGCTTTCCCAATGCCGATGAGGTTTGCTGTCAATCGTATATTGACTATTTTCGTAATGTGAAATTAACGGATCATACGTATATCCTTCTAATAACTAGAGGTCATAAATATGATGTATTGAGTTTACAAGAGCTATTAAAGCGGAAAGATAAAGCTGCCTATATTGGAATGATTGGAAGCAGAAGGCGAATTTCTGGTGTTTTCAACGAATTATTGCAGGACTTTCCAGGTGAAAGCTTTGATCATTTATTTACCCCAGTAGGGCTTGATATCGGTGCGGAGACCCCTTCTGAAATTGCAGTTAGTATTATGGCTGAAATATTAAAAGTGAAAAATCGAACATCAGGCAGCTCCTTAAGCAGCAGCATTCGGGAATATGCAAAAATGGGTTTTCATGAGGGGGCAGTAAATTGAAACCACTACAGCTTTTACAAAGAACAATTGATTTACAGAAAGGGGGTGAGAAAGCAGCTCTAGCAACTGTTATTAGAACTAAGGGCTCGACACCAAGAAAAGCGGGAAGTAAAATGATTATTTTCCCGTGCGGAAAAATTGAAGGTACGATTGGAGGTGGATGTGGAGAGGCGGAAGTCATTGAAAAAGCTTATGAAGTAATTAATAGCAGCAGACCAACTAAATATGTTGTAGATCTTACGAAAGGTTTATTGTATGAAGATGGCGGAATTTGCGGCGGCATTATGGATATTTTTATCGAACCGATATAGTTGATCATCATGGAGAAAAATATGAACCGAGTTGCACTTTCTTAAAGCATTTTTGGTTATTATAAAAGTTAGGAGTGAGCATTCATGTCCATGATTGAAAAGGGTTTAGGATCCAACCTCCCACCAACTAGAAATAACCTATTGGAAAAACTGTTCAAGCTCTCTGAAAGGAAAACAAATGTAAGAACTGAAATTCTTGCCGGTATTACTTCATTTTTAACGATGAGTTATATTATTTTCGTCAACCCTGCCATTTTAGCTGATGCTGGGATTCCGAAAGAGGCCGCACTTGCCGCAACCATTTATGCAAGTGTTTTCTGTACAATCCTGATGGCACTCTGGGCAAATTACCCAGTTGCAGTTGCTCCTGGCATGGGCTTAAATGCCTTTTTTGCCTATACTGTCGTTCTTGGTCAAGGACTTACATGGCAAACAGCACTTGGAGCCGTATTTATCTCAGGGGTTGTGTTTTTAATTTTGACTGTAACAGGAGTTCGGCAAAAAATCGTTGATGGTGTCCCAGATGTATTAAAATCAGCAATAGCCGTTGGTATTGGTTTATTTATTGCATTTATCGGTTTAAAAAATGCAGAGCTCGTTGTTGCTAATGAAGCTACGTTTGTCGCTT
>NZ_JBALOZ010000239.1:0-4031 GCF_036965125.1 Bacillus sp. JJ1503 | reverse complement strand
CTCCCGATCCGCAGCCTCCGCCACAGCTAGACATGCTGTCAAAAAAGGGATTTCCGGTTGGGACTTTTATCTGTTCGGAAACGGCATGTCCTATTATTACACTTACGTCATCTAGAATAAATTGAAGGTCATTTTCAGCCTTCCTAAACTCAGAAACATGTTCATCCATATCCATCTCTCTTTTTAATTCCCGGATCGATTTCATGACAGATTTATATTCAGGATGATACTTTCCAAATCGCTGAACTTCTTCGTAATGCTCTTTCATATTTACAAACTCACGAATTTTTCTTTGTGTTTCCTTGCTTGTCTTTAATCTATATAAACATTGACGGTACCTTTCCGCCTCCACTGAATGAATGATCATAAAAGCAATTTGTTCGGCAGACTCAAGAATTTCTACTCTTTCAGTTGTAGCAAGCATCAGTTCACCTCCGTTTCATATTTTACCACGAAACAGCGGAAATCAAAAGTTATGGGATTGTTACATAAAACTCCTTTTTCATGATTGGCTTCTTATGATTATCCTTCACTACCTCTAACTTTATTCGGTGTGTACCTGTAGGTACTCCCTTAACGATAAAAGCTGCTGATGAAATTTTCTCTTTCTTTTTCCCATCTACATATAAAATAATCGAGCCTTTATTTGCATTGTTTGATTCCCTAAAAGTAATACCTGGAACTACACATTCAATAAAGATATTTTTTCCTTTCACCTGATGGTTAACATAAAATAAATCCTTATTGCTTGTAGTTAAAGCTAACACAG
Source organism: Bacillus sp. JJ1503 (assembly GCF_036965125.1). Lineage (NCBI taxonomy): Bacteria > Bacillati > Bacillota > Bacilli > Caryophanales > Bacillaceae > Bacillus > Bacillus sp. JJ1503. The sequence continues at coordinate 3,262 of NZ_JBALOZ010000239.1, read as the reverse complement.
GGACATCATGATTAAAATTAGATATGTTAACTGGCTGAATCTTTAACTTTGTTTCTGGCTTTGGCTTGTCATTTTGGCAACCAGCTAATCCCACGAATAAACATAGTATATATAAATAAATAAATCGTTTCACTTCGAGTAACACCCCTTTATTAAAAAAGCCTTTCATATGGAATTATTGTTTGCTTCATTAGCTATTTTTACTCTTTCCTGTCATGTCTTTTTATAAAGAAAACTCGCTGATTGGCGAGCCTTGAAAAGGTGAAGACAGATGCGTAGTTGCACTTATACTTAATTCCTAAAATTGGCAACTACGTTGAATCAACTTATGCGCTGACAATTTATACTTTCTTAACGTACAAAAATAAAAAGCTCTCTCAGTTTTACGAGAAAGCTTTCTTTAAGTTTGTGATTTCATTGCTTGGAACATACTCATCATCATAGAGGCCATTTGTACACTATTTGTAAATTTTTCAACTTGATGCGGGATTGTTCTTTGATAATAATGTAATGCGGCTATTTCAAGTGCTTGGATATCATTAGGATTACGTGATAATCGCCTATACCATAAAGGCTGCTCTCTCAAAAACCTTTGTAAATCCTTATTTTGACTGACATGCTCCATAACCTCTTTTCTCATCTCGGACCCCTTTTACCTAGTCTTTTTTAAACTTAAATGGGTTTGGAGGCGGTTGATTTGAATTGGTCAATTTATTCTGTGGGCTGCCTCCCTGAAATTGTGATAGAACACCTTGAACTGCTGCTAATGCCTGATTAAGATTTTGAATATACCCTTGTACCTGGTTTGAATCCATTTTCTTCAATGAGCCTACCATTTGGGACATCCAATCAGATTTTTTTTCTTCTGTTGTGCTTTTCACTTTCTCTTCTGATCGCACATTTTCCCATTTCGGATCATCTTCACCCAATAAATACCAGTCTTCATATAACTCCTGCCAAGTTTTATTTCCTTTTCGAACTTCTTGAACAATTTTTGGATTTCTTTTCACGAATTCTTTGAATTTTTCAACGGAAGGGTGGAGCTTTTTTTTAGTCATTTGCCTCATTCACCTCGGTTTGTTACAAATGCCTATCTTATTTTATGTTAGATTGAATAAAAGGTGAAAGGACAATTTAAAAATCAAAATATTCAACTTCAGACAAAAATGATAATATGTATACAGAATATAATGCTTGAAAGGTGAATATGAAATGAAAAACCAAGTAAGAGAGATTGTAGAAGACTGCTTAGAAAATATAACACCAGATGAATTAAATATTCTAACGGATTTATTGCGCGGTTTTCAAAAGAAACAACAGAAAATAAACAACTCATATGTTGACGGTTTAATACATATGGAAAAAACGGTGACGAACGAGCTTTGCGAAATAACTGTCCCAATTAGCCCTCTTCTATATAATTCATTTGGGATCGTACATGGTGGAATTACAGCCACTATTATCGATACGGCAATGGGAACATTGGCAAATTCTTTATTGCCAGATGGCTATGGTGCTGTAACAACCCAATTGAATATTCATTATTTAGCTGTCGGTAAAGGGGATTATCTTCAGTGCAAAGCTCATCTTGATCATAAAGGCACGAAAACAATGGTTTTGTCAGCATATGTATATCGATCAGACGGCAAGAAAATTGCACATGCTACCGGAAGTTTTTTTATTATACGAAATAAATAAACAGGTGGTGTTCTAATGGTTACTGCCATTGTTATTCCAATTATTTGTATTTATTTTTACTGGCTAACAAAAAAGGAATTACGTGAAAGTAACGAAAAGTGGCTTAAGTTAAAAAATGTCCCTGAAGAAGCAATCATTTCGGGAACCATCGTCAATTTGAATGAAAGCAAACAAAGATTTTCTTATTACCGCTATGTTTATGTAATGGATATAAAAATTAAATCAGACCATTCTTATTGGGATGTTAAAAGAATGATTCCAATTGATAAAGAGTCGATCATTCCCCAACTCAATAAAGGCGAAATGATTCGAGTGTTCGGTAACTGGAAGGAAGATTATTTTCTCGTAAGTAGAATTGAACAATTAGGTTGAATCGTTTTTCAATTTATTCAATGGAATAAAAAGAGCTTGTTCATTCGGAACAAGCTCTTTCTAATAATATAAAATTATGATTGCTTATTCCTGCCATTTCTCAATAAAGTTTTGCGTATAATGCTTTTTATAAACGCCTACTCCCAAGTGGGTAAACTGTTCATTTAATAAACTTTCACGATGTCCCTTACTATTTAGCCAGCCTTCTACAGCAGCGGGTGCATCCATATAATTAGCAGCAATATTCTCCCCTGCTATTTGATAAAAGACATTTCCTGCTTCCAAACGATCTGTCAAATCCCCAAATTCCTCTGAAATATGGGAAAACTGCTGACTTTCATACATATCCTTACTATGTGCAAGTGCTACCTCAGCCGTTTGTTCATCCCATTCCAATGGTTCCAATTCATTACGTACTCGAAATACATTAGTAATATCAAAAACCTGTCTTTCTTTCCCTCTCTCCACTGCTTCCTCATTTATGTTCGTTTCCTGAAATCCCTCAAGCAGTTCTCCTCTATAGACCATTTCGTATGGATGCTGTTTTATCAAAGTTTCAGTATCTAGTAGGCGAATGCTGGAAAGAGTGCCGCTAAATTTGTCCAAATAAAGCTGTGCATAAACATTTCCAATCATAATTAGCGGACGCGTATTCAAATCATCTTCAGAGAGTTCAAATTTATAAGAACTATTATTATATTCAAGACTAATATTTGTATCAAACACTGTAGAGGAATAAAGTTCTGCCACTGGCTGTCCAATTTTGAATGGCGGGATTTGAATGTCTGTACCAGTTGCAAAAATAGTAACTATTACATCATCTTTGATGCCAGCCTGAATATATTTATGATAATTAATAGGGTAAATCCACCAATCAAACCCATACAATGATGGATCAATTCTTGCAGGCTTGCCCAGCTTATTAATAATATTACTGGTGGGCTTTCCCATTAAACTAACTAGCCCTTCGTTTGGCATCTTAAGAACGGAGGTATTTTCAGAACCTATTTCTCCTAAATCATGATCAACTTTTGGCTGGGTACTAACTTCATTTAATAAAATATCATTATTAGGAACTGTATCATTATTTAAGTAAAGTCCTACTGCAAGAAGAATGGAAATAATAATTAAAATCCTAATTAAGGTCCTCAGAGGCTTGCCTCCTTCCTGTATTTTATATTATATATATATG
>NZ_JBALOZ010000238.1:0-8903 GCF_036965125.1 Bacillus sp. JJ1503 | reverse complement strand
TGAGAAAGGTTTTTATTCTTAAAGACCCAGATTTAATGGTATAAGATTATACATCTATAGTCTTTAGGATAATTGGATAAAGTTTTATTAACTAATTTATCCTAATCGGATAAAACACGGACACAAGAAATAGAGTGTCTATATACTCTGACACTCTTACACAGCAAACTAATAAGTTCTTTCTTTAATGAGCGAGCTTTTTCTCATCTTGTTGCTCTTCTCTATAATAAAGGCATCTGACCGGCTTATCAGAATATAAGCTTGAACAGATACCATTAGATTCATAATAACTGTTTTTATTACGTTATAACATGGAAAACGGAAAACTCATTGCTTCCGACTAGCGCCGTACAGCCACAATCATTTCACTCGACATAAATAAAATACAAAGTAGGAAAATAACTCTATGTTGAATTATGCCAGGGAGAAAGGCGAAATCCACTAGCCATTGGGCACTGGGGGCAAGTAAATTTTTAAAGTTCAATAAGAATTCTAGTAGGATCGGAAGAGTTTCCACCATAATATCATTTCCCTTTTTTAGGTTATTTTCTTGAACTTCCACACCTAATCAGTGAGTTTCTTAACCTCACCACTACTATAAGGGAAAAGCCATTACAGGCGAATAAAATTGTAAAGGGTTACATTACAAAAACATTAAAATAGCTAAGTCTTTACCTTGAAAAAATATCCAATTATCAATTGGGCGGCTCCTAATTTAATATTCCTAATTTTCACGTTGAAGAAGATCTACAATCTTTAACCCAACTTGAACAGATAACATTTCCTCCGCATCTTTAAAATCCATGCCAGTAATCTCTTTTATTCTGTCCAAACGATAAACAACCGTTTTGTAATGGATATAGAGAACTTTAGCGGCCTTAGCAGCATTTTGTTGACATTCCAAAAAAACCTGCAGAGTTTTTAGGAGATCCGCTTGATTTTCTTGGTGGTAATTTAACAATACCTTAAGCGATTGAGGAATAAACTGGCTCAACTCTAACGGGTCTTTAAAATGACATAACAGGCGAAAAATCCCTAATTCAGAAAAGGCTGTAATCGATTCCTTGCCATCTATCCTTTCACCTAGTTCTAATGCATCGCGTGCTTCCTTGTAACTTTCAGGAATGTCAATCACTCCCTTCGCTACGTTCCCGATGCCCACTTGAAGGGAAATGTCTTTTACTTGTTTTTTAATAAACTCTTGAATGCTTCTGGATGTGTTCTTTATATCTTTCATCCAAGCAGGATCATTTTTATTATTCTTCTTGACCTTCCAAAGAACGATGACTAAATTACTTTTGCTCGTAATAATCCCTTTCGGTAAGTAATGATGAACAGTCTCATACACCAATGCATGATTCCGATCGGAAACCACCTGCTTATTTCCAAACTCTTTAAGCTGATTTATTTTGAATACAACGGCCACAAACGAGCCTTCAAAATCCCAGCCGATTACATTCGCTTTCTGGTGGATTGATTGAAGTGAATGGATTTTCCCGCTAATAAGCTCATCAATTAAATCGTTTTTAAACTTCTTTTCAACCTCAGCTACCGCAAATTGTTTGACTAATTCAAGGGATAAAGAAGTTGCAGCATTTTCAACTGCAATTAAATCAAGTTCTTGTAATGATTTATTCATCTCTCCAATTAACAAGTACGTTTTTACATGATTTAGAGTCTCAATCGGAACGACAATTTGATGACCCATTACGTTATCTAATTGTGGATACTTCACAATTTGCCGATAGTGCGGGAACTTTATTCCTGCAGTCTGTTCATAGAAGTGAACCTTTTCAATAATTTGAAATGATGATAGACAAGGAGCCGTTGAAACAATACAATGAAAATTCCGGTCAAACAGGGCAACTGGGTTACCGATTAACTTCTCTAACGTATCGATGATTTTTTCTGGCCCTTTATCAGCGAGTGACAATGCTGTAAAGCGATCATGAATTTCTTGATAATAATTTAACTTTGTTACTTGTTTATTAAAGAGTTCATCCATTACAGGATACATGACATCAACAAATGGAATTTCCTTCGGGAGCTGAATGATTGGTAAACCCAGTTTCTCGCTGTGTCGGATTAGTGGTTCAGAAATTTCCGTTTCCACTATTTTAACGACAAGGGCACTTACTTCTTTCTCCACCAACCTCACGATGAATTCCTTTTGTTCTCTTTCACCTAAAGAACGTATGGAATAAAGGCTAGTTAAGATTACTTCCCCACCCTTGATCCAGTCAACAATATCAGGCCCTTCCATGATCGTGATGCCCTTAATATCATTGATCAAATAACGGTGTCCCCCTAAGACAACTGCGTCTTTCATGGACTCAATATTTAATAAATCTGCTACTTTAAATTCCTTAAATTCCATCAGTATTTGTCCTTTCGATAGATTAATACTGCAAAATACGCCTCTTTAACTATACAGTAATTAAATGGCGTAAAACATTTTAAAATATTTAAATAAGTAAAAAGGGCAAGAGAGAAACCTCTTTAGCCCTTTTGTCATTTATTTATCGTTTTCGTCATCCATTACGCACCGTTTGGGTTTTTTCTAACTCTATATCCAAAGCTGTTTTTTCCTTTTTTTGTTTACTATCTTCTGTTACACTAGCACGTTCCCAATTTACCAGGTTTTCTAAAAGAAGGGCAAGAATTATTCCCGTTAGTAATCCACTGCTAAGTAAAGGGCGAACTACACTCGGAATTGTTTCAAAATAAGACACAGGTAATGTCATAATCACGATTCCTACGAACAACGGAATCGCTGAACGATATGCATTGTTCGTTTTAAATTCGACCTGCTTGAAAAAATTCATTGACGAATTCAGGAGTAACAAATATGAGACAAACAATGCTGCGCTTCCCACACTCAGTGGCAATTGAGAGAAGAAATGGCCAATCGGCGGGATTAGACCCATGACTAAAAACATAATTCCACCGAGAACAAATGGAAGTCTTTTTAAAATACCTGTTTGACTAAGAAAGCCGATTGACGAAACATAAGGTGAATAAGGGACAAGACCAAATAAACCAGCAATAGCCGAAAAAATACTTGTAATAATAAAGGACGCTCTGTATTCCGACTTCGTAGTCTGTACATTGTACATTCCCTCAGTTCCCTTTAACGATCCAAATGTATTTGCCGAGTTTAGTAAACCAGCTAACACTGTTGTAATAATAACCCCTACATCCCAAGCCGGTTTCCCTAATGGAAATAACTCCAAGCTAAATGACGATACTTGACTAACCGAATTTTGAGTATTAAAAATAAGTGAATATGCAATCCAACCAATTATGATACCAATCAGTAAGCCATAACGTCGAATACTTGGCGGTGCTTTAACACTTATGATAATAACGATAATTGCCGTAATGATTGATAATAAGGAAATAGATAGATCAATGTGTGCACCTTGTGCCTGATTACCAAACGGAATACCAAGCATACCTTTCAAAAAAATGCTAATCAATTGGCATCCAAATAAAAACATAAACACACCCATTGCTGCAGGGTTAAATAGCTTAGCTAGGTGTGGCCCTATGCCAGTTACACCAATAATAAATGTCAAAATTGCAGATATAATAATTCCAACTGTCAAGCTACCCCCAAGGACAGACAACGACATACCTTGTGCTGAGGCAGTCGTACAAAGAGTTAGGATCACTCCCCACCAAAGTCCTGATTGTCCTTCCATAATTGCGCGTCTATGACCAAAGAATGCTTGCACGATACAAGCTAAGCCAGTCACTATAAAGGAAAGCTGCAACAAATTCACAATTTTACTTGGAGAAAGGTCAAAAGCAGCACCAACTGTAATCGGTATAACCACAATGTTTGTGAAAATAAAAAAGAGCCACTGTAAGCCCGAAATCCAGTTACTTGATTTTAATAACTCCTTAATAACGATCACCTTCCCTAATAGTAATAAATAATTCTTAATTGACTGCAGCTTTAATACCTAACAAAATACCTGCTAACGTATCTGCTCCAGAAGTATGTCCTATTTGTTTCATTTCTTCAAGAGCTAACGATATATTAGGTCCTTGTGATTGATCCATTACTTCACACATCTTAATAAGATGTGAATGAAATTTCCTTTCAACTGCGTATATAAGATATTCAAAGGCAACATGTGTTGTCCGGTTCCTGCCATCTTCCAATAAATATTTTTTCAGTTGCTCAAGAAAGGCTTTGTTTGTTCCCTCAAATGAAGAAAGAATTGCACAAATCCCAGTTATAATATCATCACCGCTTGGTGTAAGGCCAAGGCCCCTTCCAATCCAATAATCAAATACTGTTTTAGAGTTTATTGAATCATGACCCCTCGCAAGTTTCCGCAACATATCTAATTGTTGGATTATGACTGAATCCTCTTTTGTATTTGCAGAATCGGAATTTATTAAATAATTTATTATCGCTGCTTGATCTTCTTGCGTTTCTGCTAGTCCTATTTGCCAATCATTTTGCAAAAGCCTTTTAGCAACCACTTGGACATTACTTTTTAAGTTATTCAAATTGTACATTTTTGATTTGATGGCATGATTCATCAATTCTGCTTGTTCTAACGCAAGAATTATTCCATCCGTGAAAACAAATCTATTTGATAACTTATCCCAATGAACAGTTTGGTTTACTCTAATTTGTCGAGTAAGCAGTTGTACATGTTCCTGTTCTAATGCGATCCCAAATGGAGCCATGCCATTTTCCTGTCCACCAACATGGACAAGATGATGACCGAAGTTTAAGTTGAAGCTATTGTTAAATATACTGTGGACACAACCTTTAGGATTGTTACTAACAATTTGATGAATTTCATCACTTAAAGCATATGCATTCCACAGATGTTTATCATATTTATTCGTTCCTGTTGAATAAATCAACCAATTCACCTCAAAACTATAATATATGCTTTAACATGACAGGAGCTTTCTTAAAAATTGTTCCATAATCTCTATTACTTAATAGTGTAAATGATAAACAAGTTAGATGTCATTGTTCACAATAACCAAAAAATCATTTGCATTTTGTTAACATTTAACGTAAAATGACATTTGCGAAGCTTTTAAATGAGGGATAAAACATGAAAACAATGAATGATTTATTTATATTAGAAGGCATGAAAGAAAGTGTTGTCCTGGCAGGTCACAGAGGACTCACACGGAATGTTCAATTTGTTAATATATCAGATACACCTGATATCATCCAATTTTTAGATAGTAATCATCTGCTTCTAACAACTGGTTATGCTTTCAGTGGTGATATTCAACAATTTTCTGCATTGATTAAACAAATGCACGAATTAAATTGTTCTGGCATAGTCATCAAAATTAACCGATTCTTAAAGGAATTGCCAACAGAAATTAAATTACTTGCTGATGACTTAGCTTTTCCCATTATCGATCTTCCTACAAAGCATACTTTAGGGGAAGTTTCCCGTCATATTTTGAATTATTTAAATGATTCTGAAACCGAACAGCTTTATTATGCCCTTCATGTTCAAAAAGAGTTCTCTGATATGCTGATAAAAGGATATAGTTTGACTGCGCTAATCGAACAATTAGGTCATTTTCTTACACGGCCGACCCTATTATTGAATCATCGAGGAGAAAAAATCGCCCATAGTCATGATTTCCGAATGGATTCAATGAAAATTGTTGAACAGGAAATTATTCAAAAGGTAAAAGAAGATTTAGCTGCTGCTAGAGAAGGAGCCACATTTGTCATTCCATCAAGAGAGCATCAATCCATTTCTACCTTTCCTGTACAAACAAAGAGGCAATACCCTAGCATGCTCGTTATAATTGATTCTTTAACTTTGCCTTATCCTTCTTCACAAATGGCAATCGAACAGGCCGGCAATGTTATTTCCTTTACGATTATAAAAGAACAGGCAATTGAAGAAAATTCAAGAATATTAAAAAATAATTTCTTTGATGATCTTATTGAAATGAGAATCCACTCCGATGAAGAGATTTTAAGCAGGGCAAATTATTATGGGCTGAAAGAGAACATGGATAATATTTGTATAATCTGCTCCATTGATCCACAAGGTCAAAATTATCAAGCTTTGCAATTATATGAAAAAAAGGCCGGGGAGTTATATAATAGTATTTATGATCAGCTCGAAGATGAAATCATTCACAGTAAAATGGATGCCATTTTATTTTCGAAGGAAAAATACTTTGTCATGATTATGCAATTCTCCAATTTTAGTGAAACAGATTTAAGTAATGTAACAGAATTTATCGTAAGCTGTCAAAACAGTTTGCAGGGTGACTATTCAATTTCTTTCGGGGTTAGCAATGCAGTTCATTCACTCAAAGATATACCAACTGCTTATTTCGAATCTGTAGAAGCAATCATGAACGGCTATGAAATGAATAGGCAAGGATTCATCAACTTCTATAAGACGAAAGAACTTGAAGAATTACTTAATGTTATTCCGAAAAAAGATCTAAGAGCTCTTTACGAAAATACCTTAAAGTCGCTTGCCTATCCTAAGACAAAAGAAGATCAGGAATTAGTTAAAACGATACAAGTTTTCCTTGATTCCCAATGTGAAATTTCCGAGACGTCTAGAAGATTGTTTATCCATAGAAATACAGTTAAGTATCGAATTGAGAAAACGGAAGAAATGCTTAATTGTTCTTTTCGCGACCCTCAAGATTCACTGCGAATTCGCGTTGCGTTAATTATCGGAACCATTCTTAATGAACATGAACAATAATTTATAAACAAAAAACCAAAGCCCTGATTTTTAGGGCTTTGGTTTTTTGTTTTATTGCTTATGCATTAGCTTTTGTTTTTACGTTCTCCGTGATTTTTCCATTTTCAAAAACAACTTCACCATTGACAATTGTTGTTTTGACTTTTCCTTTAAATGTCATGCCAACATAAGGTGAATGTTGATGACGGTAGAATAAGTCCTCTTTTTTTAATTCAAAGGTTTCATTTAAGTTGATAATGGCTAAGTCTGCATCGTATCCAGCTTCAATTTTTCCTTTACTTGAAAGACCGAATAGTTCCGCTGGGTTTGTAGCTGTTAATTCAACAATTTTTTCTAAAGGCAGATTGCGTTTGAAATGCCCTTCAGTCAACATAATATTTAATGTTGATTGAGCACCAGAGATACCGCCCCAGCCTTCGAAATAGTTGTCTGTAATTGTTTTCATAGATGCAGGTGCTGGTGAGTGGTCAGAAGCGATGACGTTAATTTCACCATTCGCTACAGCAGCCCATAGATCTTCGACTTCTTCTTCATCACGCAATGGAGGGCAGCATTTTGCTAATCCGCCTTTTTCTTCTAAATCTTTTACAGTTAAAGCAAGATAGTGCGGGCAAGTTTCGACCGTAATATCTACGCCTCTTTGTTTTGCTTCTGTAATAACTTCCACTACTTTTCGGCTGCTTGCATGAACAACATGCAGCTTACAGCCAGTTGCTTCAGCATAAGAGATAATTCTTCTAACTGCTTCAATTTCAGAAATAATCGGCCTTGATTCAACAAAATCCCTTGCTGACGTTTTGCCTTCACTTTGCTTTTCTTTTGCTAACTGATCACAAATAACTGTGCTTTCAGCGTGAACTGCCAATAAAGAACCGAAAGATGCAATCTCCTTCATACCTTTGAAAATGGTTTCATCGTCAACATGGTTGAAATCCGCAATTCCGCTTGGTGACATAAAGGCTTTAAAGCCAATAACACCATTTTCGTGAAGCTCTTTAAGGTCAGCAATATTTTCTGGTACGAGTCCGCCCCAGTAATATGGATTTACGATAGATTTCTCATCAGCACAAGCTTTTTTTAAATCTAAATTTGCTTTATTGATCGTTGGAGGCGTGCTGTTTAATGGCATATCAAAGAAAGATGTTGCCCCGCCAGCAGCTAAACTTCTGCTTCCCGTTTCAAGACCTTCCCATTCCGTTCTTCCTGGCTCATTAAAATGAACATGCGTATCAATTAATCCAGGAAGAATATGTAATCCTTCTGCGTTAATTTCTTTTTCTGCAGCTGCTTCAATAGATTTACCAATAGATACTTCTTGAATTTTTCCATCCTTGATCGCGACATCACCTTGAACGACTGATTCCGCAGTTACAATTGTACCGTTTTTGATAATTAAATCATAAGTTGCCATATTTCCCTCTCCCCAACATTTTTTTAACCCTTTGCCATTGTCGATCGCCGACAATAGCAAAGGGTATCTATATATAGGACTATAAAGAATTATTTTACTGAAATAAGTTTTCCGATAGGGCTTCCGACAATTCCCTTTTCTAAATCGAACACGATATTTCCGCGGACAATTGTTTTTGTTACACGGCAATCAATTTTTCTGCCTTCATATGCACTATGTTTGTTTTTATAATACAGGTCTTCTCTTTTTACAACATAGGATTGGTTAGGGTCAACTAAAATAATATCAGCATCTTTTGAAACGGCAATTTCACCTTTATGTGTAATATTAAAGCGTTCTGCCGGATTTGTTGCGATTAATTCAACAAACTTATGAACTGGTAAGCCGCGTTGTTTAACAGCTAAATCAAACATAAGATCAACATTATTTTGTGCTCCGCTAATACCACCCCATGCTTCCCAGAGATTTCCTTGTTTTAAGTCCTCAGTACAAGGAGAATGGTCAGATGTGAGCCAGTCGATATTCCCGTTAAGAAGCTCATCCCATAATTTCGCTTGATCTTCTGCTTTTCTGATTGGAGGCTGACATTTTGCTCTAGGACCAATTTCATCAACTTGTTCAGCAGTAAAGGCAAAGTAGTGCGGGCAAGATTCAACTGTTACATCTACACCTTCTTCACGAGCTTTTAAAATAGCTTGAACAGCCTCTGACGTACTAATGTGAACTAAATGCAATTTACAACCAGTTTCTTTAGC
>NZ_JBALOZ010000237.1:0-3960 GCF_036965125.1 Bacillus sp. JJ1503 | reverse complement strand
ATGAAAAGGGGTTATTGAAATTTATCACGCAACCTCATAAAACTATAAATTAATGCAGCATCTCTGCCCATTTTATTACGAGAGTTGATTTTGGGACGCAGACAATTTAGAAATAGCTGGTCGCAGCATCTTGTTCGGCCATATCTCCAATAACATTCGTCATGTAACTTACAACACGCATCTACTTCATTAATTGGTGACCCTGGCCCGGAACAACCAGGCCCACAATACCTATATCCGGGTATACAAAACCCAAAAGGTGACCGTCTATAGCTCATTAATCCTCCTCCTTCCCTGACAAGCACTGAGATACAATAGAGTATGTATTTTCAGCATTAAACGGAAAGGCTTTTAAACTGTTATATGTGAATGCAGCTGGAAAAGAGGAGTTTTTCGAGAGAGCAGACAGTGCTATATGGATTTTCCAGAGATACACGAAGACTTGGCATAAACTGTATAGTGGAAAATACATTAAATAAATCAAAAAACCTCCCATCACCGGGAGGTCTAAATTTATTAAGAAGAGTATCTATTTTTTATTGAAAAATACCGGAGCAGAATCCACGTTTTTTAACCACAAATGTTCTATTCCATTCATTCCATCTTTAACCCATACATCCCCTTGGTGACCCTTTTCAGTCTTGCGATACCATGTAATTGCTGACCCAACGACTTGCGGTGCATGATCCAATTCATCTTTCTTTGGAAAAGTAATCTGCTTTTGTTCACCTGATTTTAAATTAATGACATATAGGGCTGTAAACATTGTTGGAACGGGTCCCTCTTTCCATTCCTTATTTTCTTTTGCTCGGGCAACGATGACTTGATCTGGAGAGAACCATTCGATATCAAGGTCTACGAATCCTTTCGGGGTATATTCCCTTTGTTTGGTCATGACAGGAATGTCGGCAATGGTTGTATGTTTGTTTTCAACGAGAAATCTTCCTTCCCCGGAAATGAAGGCTAGCTGATTGTTTGAGGGGGCCCATTTGATCCAGTTTTCATACCAGAGCATCTTGCCAATCACTTGAAAGTGATCCCCTTTAGATGAAAGGACGCATAAAGTATTGCTGTCATTGGACAATGACGCAGTTGGCATGGCTAGAAAGCTAACCCAATTCCCATCAGCACTCCACTTAAAGTATACAGCGTCGATGGCAAATAATTGATCATTTGTCTGAATGGTATAAAAAGGCTTTATTTTATTTACGTTTAGATTAGCATCAGCTGACACTTTAAAAAGATGAATAGGTTCCCATCCAGTAGGAAGCAAATTAGATTGTGACGAAACGATAAACTCTTTTCCATTGGGAAACCAAGCAAAATCACTTACACCTAGAGACACATTCTCAAATCCTTGTGGCCGTCCATTTTTTGTTTTTGTCACATTTAAGAGCCCTCTTGAATTGTAAGCTAGTTGATTTGATACAGGCGACCATTTAAAATTTCCCGTTTCAATCGTTTCATATGGTTGGTAGATTTCCTTTTTTTTTGAATCATACATATACAAATATGTTTTTTCTTGTTGCTCATCACCATCCAAAAAGGCTATAAACCGCCTATCCATGGACCATTGTGGATTGACTATATAGCGACCTGTTGTCAGTTGAATTTCTTTATCGTCCTCCTTTACCCATAGCTGATGATCTCGTATAAATGCAGCCTTAAGCTGAACTTCGGCAAAAGCATCCACTGTAAAATGATAACTAATGAATAGAATTATTAAAAAAATCCTCATTGCCATTAATATCCCTCCTTGTCATAGGATGTCCTACCAAGGGAAAACAATGGCCATAATACTGAAAGGAAAAATGCTCCTCATCCAAAAGTCGTAGATCTTTCTCGAACGATTTGCGTAAACCCCTTTCCTCCAACCTTCCGATGTGACTAGTGCTTTCTTTTTCTAAAATAAAAGTAAGAAAACGAAAGAAAGCGAGAGATTCAGATGAACAATAAAATGGTTGTTATGATTACAGGGGCATCGAAAGGTCTTGGAAGAGCACTGACATTGGCATTTGCTAAACAAGGAGTACGGCTTGCGATTTGTGCGAGAGGGGAAGGGATGCTGCGCAAGGTTGAGCAAGAAGCGAGAGAGCTTGGGGCTGAGATCATTGCAGTGGAGGCGGATGTTACGAATGTAAGGGATGTAAATCGGTTCGTCTCAATTGTAGAAGAAACTTTCGAACGGGTAGATATTTTAATAAATAATGCATCCGTATTTGGACCGGGTCCTACGCTGCTGGCCGATTATCCGGATCATGACTTTGCGGAAGTGATACGGATGAATGTGGTTAATCCTTTTCTTGTAACGAAGCGTGTATTGCCAGGCATGCTAATTAGAAATAACGGAAGAATTCTGAATGTCACATCAGAAGCGGGAAAAACAGGATTTGCTGAATGGGGTGCTTATGGGATTTCAAAGTTCGCGGTGGAAGGATTAACCCAAACTTGGGCTGATGAGTTAGAGGATACAGGTGTGAGTATGGGGATGGTTGACCCTGGAGAAATGGATACAGAGATGCACGCAATTGCCGTTCCTGATTGTGATTATGAGCTTGGTAACCCTCATGATGTCGCAAAGGCATTTGTTTATCTCTCATTAAATGAATCAGTAGAAGTGAACGGCAAGAGATTTGAGGCACAATCAATTTTAGAGGAAAAAAGGGGGCCGCTCCTATGATGCTAGCTGCACGTCCATTCCAAGTCCATGAAGATTTAAATGCGAATACGCCGGCTGAATACAGAGGAATACCGCGGGATCATGTCCGTTTAATGGCGCTCGATTCAAAAACGGGAGACAGCTTCCATAATCACTTTTACGAGTTAGGGTCTTACTTGCAAGAAGGAGACTTGCTTGTCTTAAATAATAGCCGTACACTTCCAGCTGTGTTAAAAGGGAAAAGGGGAACGCAACATATTGAAATTCGTTTATCACGGAAAATATCTGAATTCGAGTGGGAGGCACTTGTAACAGAAGGGATATTGAAGGTAGGTGAAAAGATTGATTTACCAGGAGATCTAGCAGCGACCATTACAGGGCAGGGAAATGAAGCCCCGTTAATTATTCTCGCATTTTCAAAGAGTGGAATCGCACTATACGATACAATCTATCAATTTGGAGAGCCGCTTCACTATGAATATATTGAAACACCTTGGCCGTTAGAAATGTATCAAACCGTTTATGCCTCCGTTCCGGGCTCTGTGGAAATGCCTTCTGCTGGGAGGGCTTTTACTTGGAAGCTGCTTAATAATCTGAAGCAAAAGGGTGTAAACATTGCTTATTTGCAGCTTCATACGGGTTTAAGCTATTACGGAAAGGACCGCTGGCCAAACCCAAGCAAACATCTTGAAGCATTTAATGTGCCAAATGAAACGGCTGATCTGGTGAACACAACGAAAAAAAATAATGGGCGCGTCATAGCTGTAGGTACAACTGTCGTTCGGGCACTAGAAACATCTGTCAATAAAGCTGGAAATGTTGAAGCACAGGCAGGGCTAACGAATTTATATATTCAAAAAGGCTTCCCGCTAAAGGCAGTAGATGGCCTCATAACCGGTTTTCATGAACCTGAAGCGAGTCATTTGGACCTTCTCACGGCATTTATTCAAGAGCCGCTTCTGATGAAAGCTTACAATGAAGCGCTAGCAGACGGATACCTTTGGCATGAGTTTGGCGATATGAACTTGATTTTGCCGATGGAAAAACAGCGATGAAGTGGCATCATGCAGGTATTCAAGTTCGGAATTTAGACGAAGCCATTGAATTCTATGAAAGTGTTTTTGAATTTAAGATTGAACAATATCTTACTTTGCCAGGTGAGAAAATAGCCTTTCTTAAAAGAGCGGAGGTAAGGATCGAACTAATTGAGTCAGAGGAAAAACCAACACCTTTAAGCACTATTCATTTATCTTGGAATGTGGAGGATGTAGCCGAGTGGATTAGAAAGCTCAGTGTAAAGG
>NZ_JBALOZ010000236.1:482-6085 GCF_036965125.1 Bacillus sp. JJ1503 | reverse complement strand
AAAAAATCCATCCCCAGTCATCAGAATCCAGCCTTGCTTCTAAGTTTGCTAAAAAACATAGAAGGGGCATGTCCTAGATGCAGTTCTTTACCCGATTTAGGACATGCCCGGCTATTTGAACAGGCCTTACTATTTAATAATCTGCAGTTCTTTCGGGAATCTCGTTAAAATTTCTACGCCGTTAGCTGTTACATAAATATCATCTTCAATTCTAACCCCGGCAACATCAGGAACATAGATGCCAGGCTCAATTGTATAAACCATTCCTTCTTCTAGCAGGAGCGGATTTGTCTCAGTTAAGGAAGGATATTCATGCACGCTAATCCCAAGTCCATGGCCTAATCGATGAGGAAAATATTCGCCGTAGCCAGCATCAGCAATAATCTTTCTTGCTGTTAAATCAACTTCGGAGCATGAAACACCGGGCTTACTTGCTTCAACTGCGGCCAGCTGTGCCTTTAAAACTGTATCATAAATCTCTCTTTGCTTATCATTAATATCTCCGTAGGCAACTGTTCTAGTAATGTCTGAACAATAGCCATCCACAACTACCCCTAGATCGAAAAGAACGAAATCTCCATTTTTAATTTTCGTCAATCCTGGTGTTCCATGAGGAGATGCTGCATTTATTCCAGTAAGAACCATCGTAGAGAACGACATTTCTGTAACGCCTTTTTTCTTCAAGGCAAATTCAACAGCTGCAATGATCTCTAATTCTGATTTCCCTTCTTTTATTTCAGCACATCCTACTTCAACAGCATAATCTGCCAATGCACAAGCTTCGCGAATAATGCTTAGCTCTTTTTCATCCTTTACCATCCGAAGCTTTCTTAACTTTTCCTCCGCCGAAATAAATCTTGCCCCATTAAACAATTGAGTAAGAATTTCAAAGCGTTCAACATTCATATGTTCTTTTTCTATCGCGATGTGATCAACGGATTTCAAACGGCCGAAGATTGATTTATGTATCATTTCCCATGGATTTTCGATATCACTGTAAGAAATAATCTCATTGTTCCAGCCTGCATTTTTTGCATCCGTTTTATCCAATGCAGGGCAAACGAGAAAAGGCTCTTCTTCTTGAAAAACGGCTAAGCCTAGAAGGCGTTCATGAGGATCACTTAAGAAACCACTAAAATAAAAAACATTTTCAGGTGACGTCACAAAGCAAACTTGTACATTATTTTCTTTCATCCAGCTGGATAATTTCTGTAATCTGCTATTCATCATTACCCTCCTTGTAATTAAAGCTCTTCGCTAATATTAAAAGATTAGCAACTAAATGGAGAAAAGTAAACTTTTAGAAAAGTGTAAAATAGGGTAGTGTATAGAAAGCAGGAAAACAAAAACTTCCGTTGAATCAATTACATAGCGTAAAAGTAGAAAGGGGAAGAGAAATGAAAGTATCATTTCATGGTCATTCTGTTCTGAAAATAGAGTCACAAGGGAAAACAATTTTAATAGATCCGTTTATTACTGGAAACGAATTAACAGATTTAAAGGTGGATGAAGTTAAACCTGATGTTATTGTTGTGACCCATGGACATGGGGACCACCTGGGAGATACCGTTGAATTGGCTAAAAGGCATAATGCTCTCGTTATTGCCAATTTTGAGCTTGCAACCTATTTAAGCTGGCAAGGTGTGAATACTCACGCAATGAGTATAGGTGGTGCTTATCAGTTTGATTTTGGAAAGGTAAAATTGACACCTGCTTTTCACGGAACTGGACTAGAGACAGAAAACAATGAAATCATTTATTTAGGCATGCCAGCGGGAGTGCTGATCACTATTGAAAATAAAACGATTTATCACGCAGGCGATACAGGTCTATTCTCCGATATGAAATTAATCGGTGACCGGCATCCGATTGATCTTGCATTTTTACCAATTGGAGATAATTTTACAATGGGGCCAGAGGACGCAGCCTATGCGGCGGGCTTGTTGAGTGCTAAGAAAGTAGTACCGATACATTATAATACGTTCCCGCCAATCAGACAGGATCCACAAAAATTTGCAGAAATGCTTGAACCAGGTGTTGTTCAAGTACTTCAGGTGGGAGATTCTATTCAATTATAAAATTGCAGTGCAGCTGATTTAAGCTGCGCTGTTTTTTTTCGTAGTTTTTCTTGATGTATTTCATTATATCCCCCTTCAAAGCAAAAGAAATCCATACATTTTCCAAGCATGTCCGCATACATATAAATGAAGAAGCATCATTAGGAGGAAAAAGGAATGAAAAAAAATCGATATTTATTATGTTTGCTTGTTTGTGGCTTTCTTCTTTATTTTGCAGTTCCAAGACTTAACATTTTCGGCGAAGGTTTGGAAGGAATATTTGCCATTAGCTGGCTAGCCTTCGCACTTATTGTCATTGCTGGAAATTTAACTTCATTGCTATACTCACCTAAGAAATCTGTACCAAGTACTAGCATACAAGTCCAAGAAAGAAAGAGATCAAGAGCTATTAATCGCTAATATTAAAATATTTAGGACGTTCATCACATCGAATTGAAATAAAGGCGTTTCTAACCTTATAATGAAGATATAGGAATTATTGAAAAAGGGTGAACGTCTTGGCTACAAAACATGAACAAATTTTGCAATATATCGATGAATTGCCTGTCGGAGAGAAAATATCAGTTAGACAAATCGCCAAGGCACTGAGCGTCAGCGAAGGGACAGCTTACCGGGCTATTAAGGATGCAGAGAACAAAGGTTATGTCAGTACGATTGAACGGGTTGGTACGATTCGGATAGAGCGGAAGAAGAAAGAAAATATTGAAAAGCTAACTTTTGCCGAGGTTGTTAATATTGTTGATGGCCAGGTTTTAGGCGGAAGAGATGGTTTGCATAAAACATTGAGTAAATTTGTAATCGGGGCCATGAAACTAGAGGCCGTGATGCGGTACACTGACGCAGGCAGCTTGCTCATTGTCGGAAATCGAACGCAAATACATGAATCTGCACTTAAGGCAGGTGCAGCTGTACTTATTACTGGCGGTTTTGATACAGAGGAAAGTGTAAAAAAACTCGCTGATCAATTGCAGATGCCTATTATTTCAAGCAGCTATGATACATTTACTGTAGCAACGATGATCAACCGGGCTATTTATGATCAGCTGATTAAAAAGGAGATTGTCCTTGTAGAGGATATATTAACTCCTCTTGAAAAAACGGTATACGTCAAACCAACTGATAAAGTTTCAGATTGGCTTCAATTTAATAAAGAAACAAATCATGGACGGTTCCCGGTAGTCGATAAAAATTTAAAGGTAATTGGTATGGTTACATCTAAGGATATTATGGGGCATGATCCCGATACACAAATTGATAAGCTAATGACCAAGAATCCAATGACTGTCGGGAAACAAACAAGTGTTGCTTCCTCTTCGCACATGATGGTTTGGGAAGGAATTGAGGTCCTCCCGGTTGTAGATGATTCGAATAGGCTTGAAGGAATCATAACCAGACAGGATGTGTTAAAGGCACTGCAAATGATTCAGCGTCAGCCCCAAGTCGGTGAAACGATTGATGATATTGTGACCAATCAACTTGTGCTAATGAGGGGGAAGACAAAAGGGGAAGATGTGTACCGCTGTGAGGTTACGCCACAGATGACCAATCATCTTGGTACCATTTCTTATGGAGTATTTACAACAATCGTTTCAGAAGCCGCCAATCGAGTGCTGCGAAATTATAAAAAAGGTGACTTAGTTGTCGAGAATATGACCATTTATTTCCTTAAACCCGTACAAATTGAGAGTATGCTAGAGGTTTATCCACGTGTACTAGAAGTAGGACGGAAATTCGGGAAAGTTGATGTAGAGGTCTACAATGAAGGTGTTCTCGTTGGCAAGGCTATGATGATGTGTCAATTGATTGAGAGATAAGAAAAGCGGAAGTACTTTGGCACTAAAGCTAGACAAAGATAAAAGCCGTTCCATAAAGGAGCGGCTTTAAAAAATTATTATTCTTTTGCTTCATTTGCCGCAATCGGTAAATAATATTTATAGGCTTTAAGGCCGGCGAAAATAGTAAAGGCTCCTAATAGAAAAAAGATTCCACCGATAATATAAGTAGCTGTATTTCCATTTAGAAAAAACTGGTTTAAGCCATATAATCCGATAAAAACACCTAAAGCCATACTTGATTTAGAAGAAATCCACTTTTTTTCAGCTGGTTTCTTGCAGCGAACAAATTTTACTTTGTAATATAGATAAAATGAAAGTGCGATTGTAATTAAAATAACTAATACTGGCATGATTAACTTAACCTCCATTTTTCATTACTCTGAGGCTATTTTAACTTTTTATCTAAAAAAATGCCATAGCATGCTCTTTTTTCTTTTCATATGGAGTAAAATAAAAATTTATTTGATCATAAAGGAGAAAACCATGAAAGAGAAAATATTAAACATCATAAAAGAATATGAAACCATCATTATCCATAGGCATGTTCGTCCAGATCCAGACGCATATGGATCTCAGGGAGGCCTAGCCGAGATTCTTAAAGCCTCTTTTCCCGAAAAGACAATTTATACCGTTGGAAAGGAAGAAGAAACGCTTTACTATTTGCGCAGACTGGATAAAATCCCAAATGATGCATATGAAGGGGCCTTAGTCATTGTTTGTGACACAGCGAATGCCGAACGGATTTGTGATGAAAGGTACCATTTAGGGGATAAATTAATAAAAATTGACCATCATCCAAATGTTGACCCATATGGGGACATGATGTGGATTGATACAGATGCTAGCTCTGTCAGTGAAATGATTTATGAATTTTATCTTTTTGGCAAGGATAAGGGCTTGAAAATGTCGGATGAAGCAGCTAGATTAATATTCGCGGGAATTGTAGGAGATACAGGGCGGTTTCTTTTCCCAAGCACATCTGATAAAACTTTTGCCTATGCTGGTGAACTTATTCACTATAATTTCTCACGGCCAGAGCTGTTTGATAAAATGTATGAACTATCGCCAAACGTTGTGAAGTTAAATGGATTTGTCCTGCAAAACTTTGAAGTGAAAAAACATGGCGCTGTATCAATGGTTCTAAAAAAAGAATTATTAGAAGAATTTCAAGTAAAGGCATCAGAGGCTTCCCTTCTAGTAGGAGCCCTTGGTCACATTAAAGGCATTAAAGCATGGGTGTTCTTTATCGAGGAAGAGGATCAGATTAGAGTTCGTCTTCGTTCTAAAGGTCCAATCATAAATGAAATTGCCAGAAAATACAATGGCGGCGGACATCCGCTTGCCGCGGGAGCATCCATCTATTCATGGGACGATAAGGATGTCGTCATCAAGGACTTAGAAGAAGCTTGTATGGGCTAGAAGGCTGATCGAAATAAAAGAGTCGGGCCCCTCATTTTTTGCAGCAGGGCCTGACTCTTGATATGGTTATTTACAGTAATAACTTTATTAATCCAATTTAATATCTACTTTAATTGATAAGGTTGTATAGATTACCATTTTTCTAATTTCAACACGATAACGCTTTTCATTCACTTTAAAAACCTTATTCTCAATCATTTTTTCGATTAAATCACTACTTTTATTAATAGTTTCAATATCCTTTGCCTTCATCATTTTAATATCTTCTTTT
>NZ_JBALOZ010000236.1:0-463 GCF_036965125.1 Bacillus sp. JJ1503 | reverse complement strand
AATGAATCTAGTTTATATTTATCGCTGTTTTGGATTTTTACTTTAATTTCTTGAACGATAAGCTTTTGACTATTTAATTTATTTAGTTCTTTGTAGTCCTCCTGCCAGATTTTAATATCATTCTCAAGATCAGCAATGTCTTCTCTATGCTTTTGTATTTCCTTGCTGTATTTCTCATTCCATTCGCCAAATATATATAGAAAAATAAACCAGCTGATTATACCGCCTATTGCCATTCCAGCAAAGAAGCGCTGCCAGACGGGTCTAGAAAAATACGGCGGCATCCTCATGATATATGCTCCTGAGTTAGCCAGTTTATTAGTATAGCACCCGTTTGAGCTCCTCCAAAGGCAGATAGAATTAATAAGAATTGTTTAAATAAGTCTTTTGTTTGACCATCTAAAACACCTTTTTCAAAGCTATAAAGCGTATCAAATGTTCCTCCGATTGCTGCAATAATTGC
>NZ_JBALOZ010000235.1:12272-13399 GCF_036965125.1 Bacillus sp. JJ1503 | reverse complement strand
GTCTAATAGTTTGTATGAGGGAGCGGATAAATGAAAAGAAATTCTGCAGAACATTTTGAAAAAGTATACACAGAATATAGTGATAAAATTTACGGCTATATTTTTCTCCTAGTAAATAATAAAGAGATTGCTGAAGACTTGACTCAAGAAGCTTTTATCAAAGCATTTAGAAGTCTAGACCAATTCAATGGAGAGTCTCATATGTTTAATTGGTTATTTCGTATTGCCAGAAATGTGACGATCGATTTTTTACGAAAAAAGCGGTTGTACCAATTTTTTCCAATAGATAAATATCAATTCGAGTCTGAAAAGCAATCACCATTAGAAATTGTACTTAAAGGGGAGAATATTACAATTCTTTACGAGGCCATTAGAAAATTAAAGATTAGCTATCGGGAAGTGATTATTTTAAGAAAGATCAAAGAGTTTTCCATAAAGGAGACCGCTGAAATTTTAAATTGGAATGAAAATAAAGTTAAAATTACAACTTCTAGAGCAATGGCAGCGTTAAAAAAAGAATTACTAAAACGGAGGGTTAGCCATGAGGAAGTTATCTGAATATGATCATTCTTTTCAGGAATTGAAGCATATACCTCGCTCAAATCAGCAAAAACAATTAAGTTTACTGAAAATCTTGGATGAGATGAATAAACAAACAAAAGGTACGAAAAACCTTTTTCCACAAATATTAACTATTTCAGTTTCGTTTGCTGCATGTGTTTTATTTGCCTTTATTTTTTTACATCAATCAGATCTAATCCAAACCTCAAGTATGATCAATACAATAGAAAATAATTCAATTATTCAAATGACATTATCCCCTGCAAAGTCAAAACATACATTTACTCAGAAAGAGGGGGGGAATCAAAAGGATATTTATTTTATTGAAGATGATGACTGGAATCATACTTTTAACAAATTAATAAAAAATGCTCAAAATGTTTCTTATGAGCCTCGAACTGTGCCGTTATATGATCTGCTTATTACTTTAGAAAATCATGAAACGGTAAAAATAAAGGTATGGGCAGAGGACGGATTAGTCTATTTAAAAGAATTAGAACAAGAAAAATTTTATCTTTTATCTAGGGAAAATAGTACAGTTTTTATTAATAAAGTAAATTCCATTC
>NZ_JBALOZ010000235.1:0-12217 GCF_036965125.1 Bacillus sp. JJ1503 | reverse complement strand
AACTTCTATTGAGCACGGCATATATTACTCCAAAATCCTTCGATACAAACCTTATATCTCGGAACATTGCCATCTCCTCCGCCGTAAGCATATTTTGTGCAGTACCAGCAAAGGGGCTCCCCATTAGTTGATTCATCATCGTTAAGACTGTTTATAGTTGCGTCCGGCCCATCGAACTTTAAATTTGATTTCTCTTCAATTGTGGTGAATACTTGTCCAGCTTTGATGTTTTCTGAATCTACACCTTCTGCATTAAATGGCTTTATCACATCGTTTTGTGATGCAAAAGCTTGAGTAGTTACTACGAGCATTAAAATTAGCAGAATGACAATACTCCTTTTCATACTAAATTCCCCCTTATATATTCGATTAATAGTAGAATAACTTATTTTTCCAATTAAGAAATGGTTCGAAACTAGTAAATACCTTTAGTGCTTAATAACTAACTATTATGAAACATCTCATTAAAATGAATATAAGCTATTGGTTTTTCCTGCTTATTCCTTTCATTCCATGGAAAATATTAAGGAGTGTTGACTAGGGCTAAAGTATGTTACGGTTATATATGTTGGCACATAACTTGCATAGAATTTCAACCATACAAATAAGGCTTTTCTAATAGGAGGAGATATAATGAAGAAACTTGCAGTAGCTATGCTAGCAGGATTCATGATGCTCTCATTCCAATTTATCCAATCTAAGGATACACATGTTAATGCTGAAACATTAGATCATGTAGATATATATACTGTTCAAAAAGGCGATTCCCTTTTTAATATTGGAGTGAAATACGGAGTATCTGAGATAGAGTTACAGGAAATAAATTATTTAAAGTCGAACAAGATTCACCCTGGTCAAAAGCTAATTTTACCTAAAACAATTTCAAGGGCTGAAAAAGACCTCCTTGCGAGGCTTGTACATGCAGAGGCTAAAGGAGAGCCGTATGAGGGAAAGGTTGCAGTCGCATTAGTCGTATTGAATCGGGTAGAAGACGACCGATTCCCGGATAAGATTAAAGATGTTATATATCAAAAAAGACAATTCCAGCCTGTTGATAATGGAGCGATCAATGAGCCTTCTGATAAAGATTCTAAAAAGGCTGTGATGGAAGCTTTAGCTCTTCAAGGACAAGGTGATGATTCAATATTTTTCTTTAATCCTGATAAAACAGACAGTAAATGGTTAAGAACAAAAAAAGTAACAACCGTAATTGGCAATCATAGGTTCGCGAAATAATGGAATTAGTGGAAAAACAAAGATGAGGTTTTATAGCCCTCATCTTATTTCATTTTTCTCAATATATTCAAATAAAAATGATTGTCCATTACGATAAAACCGCGGGTCATATAAGCCGAGACGCTCCTTATCGTTTACGAGAACAACGAATGGGGACCATTCATAAAGAGTTTTTGCTTCTGGACGCTCATCAAACAATTTGTCTAAATCGGCTTCGGCTGCTGATTCAAGAACATATTGAACTTTTTTGTCTTGCAAAAGATTGTCTTGAAAAATAGTCACCTGATTATCCTTCATCGTAATAACAGAAAAGGTCCATGGAACAAAACCGGCAGAAAGAGCCACTTGCTCATATTGATCATCATATTGTTTGTAGATTATATACCCTTGAGCTGTTTGAACAATTAGATGTAAGGCAATGAATGCCCAGGCAAGCTTAAAATAATAAGGAGACTTTATTTTCTCTTTTCTTGAAAAAATAAAAGCTATTCCTAAAATTCCCCAAAATACTAAATCTACGATCGGGATCGTCCCAAATGTAATCCTTTTAGAGAAAAACGGCTCTAAATACCCAGTTCCCCATGCATTAAAAAGATCGCTCGTATCATGTATAAAAACTGCAAGCCATCCAAGCAGGAATAATTTCATATCTTTAATCTTAAAAAAGATCAAACAAATGAGTGAAAAAAACAGGGCCCAAAAAGGTGTTAAGAAAACAGAGTGAGTAATTCCTCGATGCCACATTTGATACAGGCCCTCTGTATCCCAAAACCTGGATATGACATCAATGTCAGGAATTAGACTTGCACCGACCGCAGTTACAAGATAAGCTCTTTTATGATTTTTATCCAATTCCTCTTTATTAACAGTCCCATACAAGGCAAGTCCGAATAAAGTATGAGTAATCGAATCCAGCAGGATCACCTCCAGAAAGAAATATTCTTAGTCTAAAATATAACTTAATTATAGACACAATTTGCCTTCAAAGCTATTTTTAAAACCATTTGCAAAATGTCTTGTGTAATATACAGTATTGCAATATGTTTTTTAAAAATGATAAAATTAAAGGTACGATTAAATTTGAAAGTCAGTGAGGAAATTACATGGGCAATAAATTAAAAGAGGAAGTATTATCACGCAGAACTTTTGCTATTATATCTCACCCGGACGCAGGAAAAACTACCTTAACTGAGAAGCTCCTTTTATTTGGAGGGGCCATTAGGGATGCTGGGACCGTAAAGGGAAAGAAGACGGGAAAATATGCAACAAGTGACTGGATGGAAATTGAGAAGCAGCGGGGAATATCCGTTACGTCCAGTGTGATGCAATTTGACTATAACGGGGCACGTGTTAATATCCTGGATACACCTGGACATCAGGATTTCAGTGAAGATACGTACCGGACATTAACTGCTGTTGACAGTGCAGTGATGATTATTGATTCAGCAAAAGGGATAGAAGAGCAGACATTAAAGCTTTTTAAAGTTTGCCGAATGAGGGGCATTCCTATCTTTACTTTTATTAATAAACTGGACCGGCAAGGAAGATCTCCATTAGAGCTTCTAGCAGAGCTTGAAGAAGTAATGGGTATTCAATCATATCCGATGAATTGGCCAATCGGAATGGGGAAAGAATTCCTTGGCATTTACGATCGTTTTAATAATCGAATTGAGCAATTCCGCGTTGAGGAGAAGGATCGCTTCCTTCCATTGAATGAAGATGGGGAAATTGATGGTGATCATACTATAAAGGATTCAGGTCTATATGAGCAAACACTCGAAGAGATTATGCTTTTAAATGAAGCTGGGAACGAGTTTTCTGTTGACAAAGTGAAAGAGGGGGAGCTTACTCCAGTTTTCTTTGGAAGTGCTTTAACAAACTTTGGGGTACAAACTTTTTTAGAGTCCTATCTGCAGTTTGCACCTCCTCCGCAAGCCCGAAAATCAACTGCTGGGGAAATTGATCCTTTATCGGAAAGCTTTTCAGGCTTTATTTTTAAAATCCAAGCTAATATGAATCCTGCACATCGTGATCGTATTGCTTTCCTTAGAATTTGTTCTGGCCGATTTGAGCGCGGGATGTCTGTAAATATTCCTAGACTAGGCAAACAAATAAAACTAGCTCAGTCTACCCAATTCATGGCAGACGATAGGAGCACAGTAGATGTAGCTGTCAGTGGAGATATTATCGGGATATATGATACTGGAACATATCAAATTGGTGATACGTTAACATCAGGAAAAGATCAATTCCAATTTGAACGGCTTCCGCAATTTACACCAGAGCTTTTCGTTAAGGTTTATGCGAAAAACGTGATGAAACAAAAACATTTCCACAAAGGGATTCAGCAGCTAGTTCAAGAAGGAGCAATCCAGCTGTATAAAACCGTTAAAACCGAGGATTTACTTTTAGGAGCTGTTGGACAGCTTCAATTTGAAGTGTTTGAACACCGAATGAAAAATGAATATAACACAGAAGTCATTATGGAAAGAATTGGATCTAAAATTGTTCGCTGGGTAGATGGAGATAATGTGAATGAAAATCTTTCAAGCTCAAGAAGCCTTCTTGTCCATGACCGATTTGATCATAAAGTTTTCTTATTCGAGAATGATTTCGCGCTTCGCTGGTTCCAAGAAAAGAATCCAGAAGTTAAATTGTATAATCCTATGGATTCAGAGCATTAAAAATAAAAAGAAAAACGGCTTGCTAAAGGAGCCGTTTTTCTTTTTATGATCTAAACAATACTTTTCTAGTATGATAATAATTTTGTAGGAACCCAGGATAAAACAAATGATGAACTTGACATAAGGCTGAAAAAACACTATATTAATATTATGATTTATACTTTAGTGCTAAAAAGCGTTCAAGTGTAAATGTTATTGGAAACAAAGGAGAGTCACATCATGGAACGTATACAACAAGCAATAACTCTAAGGCCTTTGGAAGCTTTTTTCATTACAGCCATAATATTAGGTGGAATCAGCAGTACGATCATTTTTTCTGGTGTAGTCCCTCATATACCGATTGTCTTGGCTATTATGTGTCTAATAGGTTTTGGACTTTTAAAGAAAATAAGTATGAGAGATTTAGAGGATGGCCTTACAAGTGGAGCAAAATCCGGTCTTGGGGCTATTTTTATTTTTTTCTTTATTGGCATGTTAATTAGCAGCTGGATGGCAAGCGGAACGATTCCAACTTTTATTTACTTAGCGTTAGAAGTTGTGAACGGGAAGTTTTTCTATGCAATTGCTTTTGCCGTGTCCTCTATTATTGGTCTAAGCATTGGCAGCTCATTGACGACAGCTGCAACGATTGGCGTTGCATTTATGAGCGTATCCTCCGCTCTAGGCTTGTCAGAAGCATTAACGGCTGGAGCGGTTATCTCAGGTGCCTTCTTTGGGGATAAGATGTCTCCGCTATCAGATACAACGAATCTGGCATCGATGATCGTTAAGGTGGATTTATTTGATCATATAAAAAATATGGCTTGGACTACTGTGCCTGCATTTCTCATTTCATTCGTCCTATTTGCCGTTTTATCTCCTGCAGAGGCTGTTTCGAATTTTGCTCAAATCGGCTTATTAAAGCAGACTTTAATCGATCAAGGATTTGTTCATTGGTATTCCATTGCCCCCTTTTTAATATTAAGTTATTTAGCGATAAAGAAAGTTTCAGCCATTACAACTTTGTCTGCAAGTATTTTATCGGCACTATTCATTAGTTTCTTTGTACAAAAGGGCTTTGACTTAAATAAAATGATGAATCTTTTATATTTTGGATTTCAATCTAATAGTGGTGTAAAGGAAGTGGATTCCCTATTAACAGGGGGAGGAATGGAAAGCATGATGTTTTCCATTTCATTAGTCTTGCTGGCTCTCTCAATGGGCGGTTTGTTATTTAAATTAGGAATATTACCTGCATTATTAGAGGGAATAAAGGGCTGCTTAAATCGTGTTCCAGCATTAATTGCCTCAACTGCCGGAACTGCCATCGGCATTAATTTTCTTCTTGGGGAACAATATCTTTCTATCCTCTTAACAGGAAAAGCTTATCAAGAAGCTTATGAAAAAGCAGGATTACATCCAAAAAGTCTTTCAAGGGTGCTGGAGGATGCCGGAACTGTTATTAATCCACTCGTTCCATGGGGAGTTTGCGGTGTATTTTTAACCAGTATTTTAGGTGTGGATACGATTAGCTATTTACCTTTCACCTTCTTTTGCCTTTTATCTCCTATTATAACTATTTTTTATGGTATTACAGGCTTTACTATTGTGAAAAAGTGAAAGAACTGCTTATTTTAGGCTGTTCTTTCACTTTTTTTTGAAATTTTGTCAATGTTGCAGGAAATAAATTGGAAATTATTTGGGATGCGAAAATATTTAACACTGTTCCAGAGCAAAATAACACTATCGAAACTTGGCTGGTGATAAAATGAAAACATTTACAAAATTGGAAGCTGTATTATGGAGTATTGCTCTGCCTGGATTTAGTCAGTTATTATCGGGACATTTATGGAAGGGCATTTTTTTAGTTGTGCTCGAATTTATGATTAATGTGTTCAGCAATTTTAATATGGCCATCATGTATAGCTTTATGGGGGAAATTGATAATGCAATCGAAGTGACTGATTTCCAATGGTTAATGTTTTATCCATGTTTATATATGTTTGCTATGTGGGATGCCTATCGAAGTGCAATGACAAAAACCGAAGAGTTTTCCTACCTTCCATTTGTCTTTAGTGCCTATTTTATTACAGTAGGGCTAATGTATTCAACAAAACTAACCCTTTTTGGGGTGTTATTTGGACCAGTATTTCTACCTATGCTTTTTTTAATTCCAGGATTAGTTATTGGGTTTCTAATAAGGTGGTTAATTTTAACAATTAGGAAACAAAGTGCTATATAGTGTTTTTAAGCTTTAACAACTGTTTTTGTTAAGGCTTTTTTTGTGTTTATTAATTTTTTTATCTAATAACCCCCAAAAACCATCTAATCACCTCCGTACAGTTGTAGTGAAAATAGCGGCCGCTAAGAAAATAACTATGAGGTGAAAAAGATGAAATTTTTATCAACTAAGGAATTAAACAAAATAGCAAAAGGAACTTTAGCATTAGTCTTAGCAGGAACTTTCACGTTTTCTGCCTCCCTAGCATCGGCAGCCGAAAAAACAGAAAACCAAGAACCTTATCAAACGGTAGTTTTGGACAATCAAACAAGTGAAAATAATGTCCAAACTGAAAATAAAGAATTAGATGCGGAAACGAATAATCAGGAAAGTACAGAAAATGTAGACAGTGCTGAAAAGCCATCACTAGTTCCTGGAAACTTTTTCTACTTTGCAAAAATTGCTTTAGAAAAAATCAAATTAGCTCTTACCTTTGACGATGAAAAGGAAGCTAAATTACTTGCAACCTATGCAGCAGAGCGCCTAGCTGAAGCTGAAGCACTTTTTGCAAAGGAAAAAGAAGAAGAGGCAATGAAAGTAATTGAAGAAGCGCTAAAAAATTTATCAAAAGCAGAAGATCAAGTGAATAAAGAACAAGAAGACACTACGAGCGAAGAGTCTGTTGAAAAGGATACAGAAAAAGTAGAACAGACAGAAAAAGAAAAGACTGATGCTGAAGAAGTGGCTGCAAATGATGAAGTGACGGTTGATGTAGATAAAGCAGATAAGCCAGCCGGTGAAATGCAAGAATTAATGTCACAAAACATTATTGCTTTAAAAGCGGCACTGGAAAAGGTAAAAAATCCAGTTGCAAAGGCTGCACTGCAAAAAAATATTGATAAAAGCTATGCGAAACTAGCGAAAAAGATTGAGAAACTAAACAAAAAATATGGAATAGATGAAGAGTCAGAGGCTATCACCGAAAAAGCAGAGGCAAATGACGAAGTAAGCAAGGATGAGAATACAACTACAGATAAAACAGCTCAAGAAGTTGTAACCAGTGATAATGATGAAGCTGTTATTCAAGAGAAAACTACTCAAGCTGAAGGGGAAAATAAGAAGCTAGAGGAAAAAGCAAAGAAAGCTGAGGAACGTGCTGAGGCGAAAAAAGCACATGAATTAAAGAAGCAGCAAGAAAAACAAGCTCGTGAATTAGCAAAAGCAGAAGAAAAACAAGCTCGTGAGGTAGCTAAAGCAGAAGAAAAACAAAAGCGTGAAGCTGCTAAACAAGAAGCAAAGCAAGCTCGTAAGGAAGCAAAGGAACAACGTGAAGAATTAAAAAAAGCCGGAAAACAGGCTCAAGAAGCAAAGTATGATCACAAACACTCACATAAAAAGGATCATGAAAATAAAGGAAATGGGAAAAACGACTAATTATTTGTAAAGATTTATTAATTTATAAGAAAAAGAGGACTTAATTTAAGTTCTCTTTTCCTTATCATGCAGCCAACCCTTAAAAAACGTTCCTCGCCATCGTATGATATAATGTGTTTTGGATAAAGAGGTGAGGCTATTGCTAGGTTTGTTGTTCATGGCAAAAAAACGAAAAAAAACAATGGAAGAAACAGTTTATTTAATTCAGCAAGGCGATACGAACCTTCAAAATGAACTAATAAATTCATATAAACCATTTATTGCTAAGACCGTGTCATCCGTTTGTAAAAGATTCATACATGACTCAGATGATGAATTCAGCATAGGTCTAATAGCTTTTAATGAAGCGATTCAAAAATATTCTCCTGAAAAAGGGAGTTCATTAATAAGTTTTTCTGAGGTCTTAATAAAACGAAGGGTTATTGATTATATTCGGACTCAGTCTAGGCACCAAATATTGAAGCTAGATTACACGGCAAATGAAAGTGAAGAAGATCAGACTGGAAATGCGATTGAAAATGAGCTATCAATAATTGATTACAAAAGGAAAACAGATGAAGAATCAAGAAGGGAAGAAATCCTTCAATTTAATGAAGTTCTTCATCAATTCGAGCTTTCGTTTAATGATTTACTTCAGCAATCTCCAAAGCATGCGGATGCAAGAAAAAATGCAATGATGGTCGCACAATTAATTGCTGATCATAGTGAGCTTAAGCATATTTTACTTGAAAAGAAAAGATTGCCCATTAAACAGCTTGAAAACTATGTTTCTATTAGTAGAAAGACAATTGAAAGAAATAGAAAATACATAATTGCTATGTCACTTATTTTAATTGGTGATTATGTGTATTTAAGGGATTATATTAAAGGGGTGTTGGAAACGTGAAAACTGGAATAATAATGGAGATAAATGAACGTTTTTTAACGCTATTAACCCCAGAAGGTGAATTTCTGCGTGCGGCAAAACTTAATAGACAATACGAAATTGGTCAGGAAATCGATTTTTATCCACTAAGTATCGATAATACCAATAATCGGACATTATTTACCTTATTTTCGACCTTAAAAGCTAAAGCCATAATTGCAGCAGCTATTGTGATCATACTAGTAGGTACTTCTGTTTTTACTTTTAATGGTAATAATGAGGTTTATGCCTATATGTCTATTGATAGTAATTCAAGTATTGAATTAGCGATTAATGATAAGTTCCAAGTAATTGACATTTTGCCTTACAATGAAAAAGGGGAACAAATAGTTAAACATATACATGATTGGAAGAAAAAAGATATTCAGGACATCACGGGTCAGATTATAAAGGAAATTATAAATCAAGGGTATGCCAAAAATAATTATGAGATCGTTATTGCCACTGTGAATACAAAGAAAGACAATAAAGCACTTGAAACGAAGTTGAATGAAGAAATTACTGAAATAAAAGAGACTATTCAAAAGGAAAAGCTTGATGTAAAGGTTATGGATGCATCCCCAAATGATAGAAAAGAAGCAAAGGAAAAAGGACTATCCATTGGATCATATAAAGAAACTCAATTGAAAAAGAAAACTGAAAACAATTCTGGGTCACATAAATATAACAAGCAAGAAAATAAGAAGCCGGATCAAACTCAAAAGACTAACAATACAGAAAACGAAAAAAGTCATAATAGTGAACATTCTACTATCCCCCCTGGTCAGCTAAAAAAAGAGCAAGATTCTAATCAAAGTAATAAATCTGACCAAGCAAACAAAAGTCAATTTGAAAAAGCAATCCCTCCTGGTCAAGAAAAAAAGGAGGATCGTGTCAAAAATAACAACGGTAATAAACAGGAAAATGTAAATGAAAATAAAAATAAAAATGAGCATCAATTAGAAAAAAATAAGCACAATAACAAAGAGGGAAATCCCTCCAATCAAAGAGGGAATGGAAAAGAAGCCCAATTAAACTCGAAAGGTTACTTGCATAATAAAGGAACATCTAATTCAAACCAAAGAAACGGATCAGACAGAAGTAATAGGCATCATGACAATGACAATAGACATAACGATAAGAATAACAAGGATTATGATAAGGATAAGAAGGATAACGATAGGGATTAACATAAATTGTAATGAAAAGTCCGGTAAAGGGAACCGGACTTTTTTTGATCCATCATGTATTCAGTTCATATACACTTAAAGCTAGAGATTATTTCCAGACATACTCGCCTGTGCTTGCTTCACTAGTCTCTTTGTAATCTCCCCGCCTACTGAACCATTTGCTCGGGAGACGGTATCCGAACCAAGCTGAACCCCAAATTCTTCTGCAATTTCATATTTAACTTGATCTAAATATTGCTCTATTCCGGGAACTAATAATTTATTGCTGCTATTTGCCAATTTTTCTCAACTCCTATTATTGTTTAACAGAGGTTATTTATTTCTCTGTAATTGTAGTATGTTTATAAATGGTCAATTCATAAGTGGAAATATTTTTCGTAATAGCAAATAATATGTGAACTGCAAAGTATTATTTAATTTCTAGCTGTAAGATAAAAAATAATTAGAAATGACTTTCATAATAAAGATTAATTCTTTATGATAGAGGGTATGAAAAGAAAGGAAAGGAAATTTAATTCATGTGGAGAAAGGCAAAAGTCCGTTTAGGTAGACTAACACCTGCTCAGGTTATAACAAGCTATTATTTACTGGCAGTTACAATTTCAGTATTGCTTCTTAGCATTCCATATGTACATAAACCTGGTGTAGAAATTGATTTTATAGATACGGTATTTACTGCTGTAAGTGCCGTGAGTGTGACAGGTTTAACTGTTGTAGATATATCAGAGACCTACAGTGTATTTGGATATTTTGTCATTATGATTGTCTTGCAATTCGGCGGTCTGGGAATCATGGCAATCGGCACGTTTTTCTGGATGCTATTAGGGAGAAAGATTGGCCTGCGGAGTAGACGTCTTATAATGATAGACCACAATCAAATTTCATTATCTGGTCTTGTACATTTGATTAGAGAAATAATCAAAATTATCCTTTTAATTGAACTGCTAGGGGCATTAATCCTAGGCTTTCATTTTTTGAAATATTATCCTACATGGGAGGATGCATTCCTTCATGGTTTATTCGCCTCGATTAGTGCAACAACGAATGCGGGAATAGATATAAGAGGATCTTCACTCGTTCCCTTTGCAGGTGATTATTTTGTTCAATTAATTAACATCCTATTGATTATCCTCGGAGCGATAGGCTTCCCAGTATTAATTGAAGTAAAGGAATATTTATTTAATAAAACTGAATTAGAGGGTCGTTTCCGATTTTCATTATTTACGAAGCTTACAACCATTACTTATGCCGGCCTCCTGATTATAGGAACAATATTCATATTACTGTTAGAGTTTAATCACTTTTTGAAGGGAGTTACATGGCATAAAGGCTTTTTTTATGCGTTTTTCCAAGCCGCTTCAACGAGAAGTGCCGGTCTTACAACGATGGATATTAGTGAGTTTACAATGCCTACCTTATTGGTCATAAGTATTCTAATGTTCATCGGCGCTTCACCAAGTTCAGTAGGCGGGGGTATAAGAACTACGACATTTGCATTAAATATCTTATTTATTTTTCATTTTGCAAAAGGAAATAGGGATATTAAGATATTTAACCGTGAGCTTCACCAAGATGATATTCTTAAATCTTTAGCCATTACAATATTAGCGATGGTCATGTGTTTTATATCTGTTGTTATTCTAAGCATATCTGATAGCCAGCATGAGCTTATTGCCATTATAGTCGAGGTTTGCTCTGCTTTTGGTACAACGGGTCTTTCCATGGGGATTACGGCCGATCTAAGCAGCTTTGGAAAATGCATTCTAATGGTCCTAATGTTTATTGGAAGAATCGGGTTAACATCCTTCTTATTTATTATTGGCGGTAAAGAGAAAAAGACAAATTATCATTATCCGAAAGAACGAGTGATTATAGGGTAAAGAAAGAGGGGCTGTCCTTATAAGACAGCCCCTCTTTCTTAATCTGTTCCCTTACTTACATCATGAGTAGGGTGCATAAAAGGAACTCCTTGTGGCCGTTTTTTTCTTTCCAGCAGATCTTTGTTTTCTGACGTATTCCAGCCAATATCATTCGTCGGATGAACCCATTCATCACCAGCCATAATGGATGGATCCGTGTCCTTGCTCCAATTTTCTAAAGGGGAATTTTCTGAAGAATAGAAGCTATCACCGATGACAACGCCAAGTGAATTTTCAAAGGGTGCTTCCATTTTAATCCCTGTTCCCTTGAAACTAGGCGCTTCAATTTGATGC
This sequence comes from Bacillus sp. JJ1503, assembly GCF_036965125.1. NCBI lineage: Bacteria > Bacillati > Bacillota > Bacilli > Caryophanales > Bacillaceae > Bacillus > Bacillus sp. JJ1503. The sequence continues at coordinate 356 of NZ_JBALOZ010000235.1, read as the reverse complement.
GGCAAAGTCTCATCAATGCCAATATTCTTTCCAACATCCTTTTCCTTTTTATCCATTTCATTCATCCCTTTTCTTGTGTATAGAAAATAGCTGGTCTTTTTTTAGGGTTTGTTGATTCAGATGATTTATAAGCCGTTTCAAATTGAAATTTAAGGGAATTTTTTTTTGAATGAAAAAATATTGTAAGAAAACAATAAGAATGTACTATTTCCAATAGGAGGCTTCAGTCATGGCAAAAAGAAAAGCGGAATTTGATGCTGCTCTAAAACATACGAAAACCCCAAAGAAAAATTTAGAGGAATCAGAATTCTCTGCAGAATTTAGCCAAGGTGAAAACCCAATGAAAGGGGCAAACC
>NZ_JBALOZ010000234.1:25604-41681 GCF_036965125.1 Bacillus sp. JJ1503 | reverse complement strand
TCTAGAATGAAAAAGTAAACATGTAAAAAAATAATACCTGTAAAGATAAAAATAATATTAATTCCTTCAAACCTTTGTATCCATTTCATTCCTCCAAGCCCAGCATGAATGAAACAATAAAATAAAAAGAAAAAAAGACCAATATTCACTGGGATTTCAAATAAAATGTTTAGAAAAATTCCAACACCTATTGAATGTACAAATAATGAATCAAATCCAAGAAAGATTATCATCCATAATAGGGCTGAAGAGCCTGATGGCTTTATTCGATCTTTAAGAAAATCACCTATAGTTTCATGCTGTGGAAAGTTAATACGTATTCGCTGAGCAATAATTCCAAATATAAAGAAGGTGAAAGCCCCCATAACTGAAAAACCAATTCCGCCAACTAATCCAAATTTAACAAGGGTTTCAGGAGATGTTACAATTGTATTTCCAGTAGCCCATCTTGCAAGTAAGCTTACAACTCCCAAAGAGAGTCCAAACTTTAGTGAACCGCTAATATAGTGTGAATATAGTTTCATTTATTTTTCCCTTTATTTCGAAAGTCTCTCGGTGATGAACCTGTTAGTTTATTAAATGATGAACTAAAATAGTGTTGACTGTTAAAACCGCATTTTTCCGATATGACTGATATACTCCAATCTTTTTGTTCTATTAAATATTTTTTAGCAATTTCAATGCGGAAGGTATGTAAATAATCAGTAAAGCTCATTCCCATTTCCTTGTGAAACTTTCTACTTAAGTAGGTAGGGTTAAGATGTATTTTTGAACCAATATAGTCAAGTGATAACTTACTATCATACTCTTTTTGAATGATAGTAATGACTTGTTGAATAATACTCGATTGAGCAGATAATTTTTTGAAAGGATTGAGAATAGAAAGCAGCTCTGACTCAATAACAGGCTTCGTAATATAATCGTTCACTCCAAGACGAATGGCAGTTTGTGCATATGAAAATGTTTGAAAGGCAGTAACCATAATAATTGCCATGGTGTAATTTTGTTTTAATTCAGCAGCTAGTTCCAAGCCAGACTTACCTGGTAGATGAATGTCTAAAAAAGATAATGTGATGTTGTGTTTTTGTGCAATACTAAGAGCTTGAGAAGCATCCTGGGCTTTATAGAAACTCCAATGAGGAAAGTGTGGCATTATTAAATATTCAAGCTGTTCTAATTCTAGAGGCTCGTCATCGACTAAAAGCACATTCATTATTAAAACCTCCTTGTTTGCTTACTCTGTGTTATCATCTGTTTTCATTGGCCAACTTACTATTGCTGATGTTCCGTGGTTTTTTTCAATAAGATTTAAAGAAACTTTTTCCGTTGGAAATAGTAATTTTAGCCTTTTCTTTATATTATTAAGACCATAGCCGCTATTGCTTGATGTTTGTATATCTGATAAAAAACTTCCGCTATTCCAAACCTCCACAAAAACACAATCTTCAATTTTATTTATTTTAATAATTAGCTCTGAAGACCCACTGTTTTTTTCGATTCCGTGTTTAAAACAGTTTTCTACGAGTGTTTGCAGAAGAAAAGGTGGTGACATGGCTATTAAGCAACTCTCGTCAATCTTTTGTTTGACGGTTAGTCTTGAACCAAAGCGCAGGTTTTGAATAGTTAAATAATCATTCATGTATTGAAGCTCATCTATTAGTGGAATAAGTGAACGATTCGTCTTATATTTATATTTAAAATATTTTGATAGAACTTCAATAGAGTGAACAAGATCTTCTTTCCTATCAAGTCGGGCAAGGCTTAAAATGGTATTTAGTGCATTGAAGAAAAAGTGAGGCTGAATTTGCTGGTTTAGTTGATAATATTGTGCCGACTTGAGTTCTTTTTCAAGTGATATTAGACTTGCTTCTTTTTGCAGGATGTCAAACCTTTTCTCAAAAATCATTATAAAGGAAAGAGTAAAGGCTCCTAATAATGGAGATAAGATGCAAAGCATAATATAAAGTGAAAAATCATCTAAACTTAGCATGCATATCACTCATTTCAAGGAAAGATATAAACATTTTACCGCTTTCTACTAAAAAAGAAAGCGGTTTTTGTAAATTTTCTCGTTATTTAGAATAATGACGAAGAAAAATTTATGCATAATGACATGCCACTAATTGTTTATTGCTTATTAACCTCAGGCTAGGCTCTTCGTTGCTGCAGCGCTCAGTTGCAAAGGGGCAGCGGGTTTGGAAGCGACAACCTGGTGGAGGGTCTATAGGCGAAGGTATATCGCCTGACAATATTATTCTTTCTCGCTTACTTTCTGTATTAGGCACAGGTATTGATGAAAGAAGTGCCTTTGTATAGGGATGTGAAGGATTAGAGAAGAGGGTTTTCTTATCTGCTAGCTCCACTATTTTTCCAAGATACATAACCATTACCCGATCCGAGATATGATGAACAACACTTAAATCATGAGAAATAAACAAATAAGTTAATTTTAACTCCCGCTGAAGCTTTTTTAGTAAATTTAAGATTTGGGCTTGTATTGATACATCAAGTGCTGAGACTGATTCATCGCAAATAATCATTTTCGGATTGACTGATAGTGCGCGTGCGATGCCAATGCGTTGGCGTTGCCCCCCCGAAAATTCATGAGGATATCTTTCAAGAGATTCTGGCCTTAAACCAACTAAACTCATTAATTCGAGTAAGCGTTCTTCTTGTTGATTTTTGGGGAGTACTTTTTGAATTGTCATTGCCTCACTTAGTATTTGACGAATACTTCTTCTAGGATTTAAAGATGCATATGGATCTTGGAAAATGATTTGGATATCACCCCTTATTTGGCGCAATTCCCGTTTAGAGAGAGAAGTCAATGAACGGTTTTGAAAAATAACCTTTCCTTCTGTAGGTTCATCAAGTCGGAGAATTGAACGACCTGTTGTAGATTTCCCGCATCCGGATTCTCCGACAATACTTAAAGTTTCTCCCTCCATTACATGAAAGGATATATCATCAACTGCTTTAACAACTTGCTTTTGCTGAAAAAAAGAGTCTTTTTTAAGAGGAAAGTATTGTTTTAAATTTTGTACATTAAGTAAAGGTTCTTTTGATTTTTCAATATCTGAAATCATACTGACACCTGCTTTTCATTAGATGAGAGTTCCCACTCTGGATCATACATCCAGCACCGAATTTGTTCTTCATCTCCAATATTGATTAATTCAGGCAAACTGTTCCTGCAAATCTCTTTAACGTAAGGACAGCGATCTGCAAAACGGCACCCCTCTGGAAAGCTGTATGGGCTTGGAACAGTTCCTTCAATCGTTTCTAATTCCTCTTGTTCTTCATGAATTTTAGGTAAGGATCGGATAAGACCCTGTGTATATGGGTGCAAAGGATTTTTGAAAATTGTTTTTGTCGATCGATTTTCTATAATTTGACCTGCGTACATGACTGCTACTTTGTCACAAACTTCTGCGACAACACCTAAATCATGTGTAATGAAAATAATGCTCATACCTATTTGGTTTTGAAGCTTTTTCATTAGATCTAAAATCTGCGCTTGTATTGTTACATCGAGTGCTGTGGTGGGTTCATCTGCGATTAAGACCTCGGGTGTACAAGCTAGAGCCATAGCAATCATGACACGTTGGCGCATTCCCCCACTTAATAGAAAAGGTTCCTGCTTAACTCTTTTTTCAGGCGAAGGTATACCGACAAGTTCAAGTAGTTCTAATGCTTTTGCTTTTGCTTGCTTTTTATTCAATTTCTGATGAAGTTGAATTGCCTCTGAAATTTGACCTCCTATTGGAATAACTGGGTTTAGACTTGTCATTGGTTCTTGAAAAATCATTGAGATTTGATTTCCTCGTATTTTTCGTAATTCCGAAGTTGGCATTGTTACGAGGTTTCTGCCTTTTAATAAGATCTCTCCAGCTACAATTTTTCCAGGAGGGGTGGGAATAAGTCTTAGTATAGAGAGTGAGGTAATCGATTTTCCGCACCCCGACTCTCCTACAATGCCCATAGTCTCTCCCTTTCGCAGAACAAAGTCGATCCCGTCAACTGCTTTAGCTACACCTTTTGATGTATGAAAATGTGTTTTTAGACCTTTAACTTCTAAAATAACTTCCTTATCCATATGTTCCTCCTCTAATTAAGTTCAATTCTTTTGTTAAAAAATCGATATAGGATATCTACAAATAAATTTACGATGACAAAGATAATTGAGGCTATAAGTATTCCACCTTGAACCATAGGAAGATCTCTTGTCCTTATTGAATCGACAATCATTCGACCAAGTCCATTTATTGCGAAAACAGATTCAATTAAAACAGTACCGCCTAGAAGCGAACCAAACTGAAGTCCAACAACTGTAATAACTGGAATAAGTGCATTCCGTAATGCATGCCTGTAAATAATTACGTATTCCTTTACTCCTTTGGCACGTGCTGTACGAATATAATCTTGACTCACGACATCAAGCATAGTCGAGCGGGTCATACGAGCAACGATGGCTGCACCGCCAACTCCAAGTGAAATAGCAGGCAATATTATATGCAAAATACTATCCCATCCAGCTACCGGTAAAATTTGTAGTTTAATAGAAAATACATACATCATAACTAAACCAAAAAAGAAGCTAGGTAATGAAATTCCAAGTAGTGCAATTAACATGACCAAAAAGTCCATAAGGGAATAAGGTTTTATTGCTGAAATAATCCCAGCGGCCATACCAAGAACGATGGTGATTAAAATACTGAAAAAGGCTAATTCAATTGTAATTGGTAACCGTTGCATAATTTCATTAAGAACTGGTTGCTTATTTTTAATAGAATGTCCTAAATCGCCTTGAAACACGTTAACAATATAGTTTATGTACTGTTCATGTAGAGGAAGGTCTAAACCAAGGTCCTTACGATATTGTTCAATTGTTTCTTTTGATGCACCTTCGCCTGCCAAAATCGCAGCCGGATCCCCAGGGACCATTTGCATAATGAGAAATACAACAAGCGTTACACCAAAAATAACCGGGATAATTTGCAGTAAGCGTTTTGATACGAAAAATAACATAAAACCTCACCTTTCATGAGTTTATTTTTTCATTCGTGGGTCCAGAGCGTCACGTAATCCATCACCAAAAAGATTAAACCCTAATACTAGAATTGAGATGACTAAACCAGGAAAAATCGCCATATATGGAGCACTGAAAAGAAAGTCACGTCCACTTGAAAGCATAGTTCCCCACTCCGGAGAAGGAGGTTGTGCACCAAGACCTAAAAACGATAACCCAGCAGCTGATAAAATGGCTGTCGCTAATCGTAATGTACCTTGAACGATTATAGGGGATAGTATATTCGGAAGTATGTGTCTGAAAATTATGATTGCATCATTTGCGCCTAGTACACGGATCGCTTCAATGTATTCCAGCTTTTTTACTTCCATAGTTGAACCGCGAACGATTCGAGCAAATAAAGGAATAGAAAAAACACCAACTGCAATTGTGACGTTAATTAAACTAGGTCCTAAAGCACTGATGATTGCAAGAGCAAGTAAAATACCTGGAAAAGCTAGCATTACATCAAGAACTCGGCAAATAATATTATCTACCCACTTTCCGTAGTAACCTGCAAGAAGCCCCAATGTAATTCCAAAGATAGCTCCAAATAGTACAGAGGAAATCCCTACACCCATCGATAATCTTGAACCATAAAGGATTCGGCTTAGAATATCACGTCCCTTATCATCGGTACCCATCCAATGCTCAATGTTCGGAGGCTGCAGCTTGTTTTCAAGCTGAATGACGTAGGGGTCGTAAGGAGCTAGAAATGGAGCAAAAAGAGTCATGATTAAATAAAAGATAATAATAATTCCACCAAATAATGCAGCTCGATTAGAAGTGATGGAAAAAATAACTTGTCTCCATCTCTCCTGTTTACTAGCTTTTCTAATTGATCGAAGTGATGGATTTGTGCTTGAAACTAAAGGTTTAACTTCCATATGGTATATCCTCCTTTAATAAATTTAGGAATTAATGTGAAATGAGCGTATTCTCTAAATCCAAAATAAAAAAAGTCAGCTAGAAAGTAAATAGTATTAATTAGAATAGTTTAAATATTAAAAAAGATAGTAAGTATAATGAAAAAATCACGACAGAACTTTCTTTATAATTAAAATTGGAAAATGAAATATGGAGAAGTTCAGAGTTTATTTTCTAGGTTGATAAAAGGAGTGAAAAAAGAGTGGATACCTTACTTATTAAGCAGGCACGGGTAGAAACAGGTTTTGAATATGAAGGAGACAGGGTATGCGGAACAAAAACAGAGTTAATGGATTTGTTTATTGAGAACGGTAGAGTAAAGGAAGTATCTTCTTCGGTTCATAAAGATGGTGTTGATGTGCTAAATGCAAATGGAAAACTGCTAATGCCATCTTTTCGTGATATGCACATCCATTTAGACAAAACGTATTTTACTGGACCTTGGAAAGCTTGTAATCCTGCTCCAAAGGGAATATTTTCACGTATTGAAGAAGAACAGTCTCTTCTTCCCAAGCAACTTCCGTTTGTACAGGAACGAGCAGAAGCAATTATAGATTTGCTGTTAACACAGGGGCATACACATATTCGTACACATTGTAATATAGATCCTGTTATTGGGCTCAGTAATCTAGAAGCAACAGTACAAGCTTTTAAAAGTTTTCAGGGAAAATTAACCTATGACATCGTTGCTTTTCCGCAGCATGGATTGTTACGAAGCGGTGTAACGTCTTTAATGAGAGAGGCAATGAAATATGGTGCAACGATTGTAGGTGGACTGGACCCAGCTACGGTTGACCGAAATATTAATCAATCTCTTGAAACAATGATGGATATTGCGATTGAAGCAGGAACAGGCATAGATATTCATCTACACGATCCAAGTTCACTTGGTGCATTTACAATTAATATGTTGGCGGAAGTAACGAAACATGCAAAAAAGGAAGGTCAGGTTACAATTAGTCATGGAATTGCGCTTGCAGATTTAGAACAACAAGAGTTAATCCCGGTGATAGAAACTTTGCTGGATACTGGAATTGATATAACATCAACGATACCTATCAATAGACCAACCATTCCTGTTCCGGTTTTAAAGTCATATGGTGTTTCTGTATCAGTTGGTCATGACTGTTTAACAGATCATTGGTCTCCATTTGGAACTGGAAACACAATAGAGAAGCTGAGTATTCTAGGAGAGCGTTTTAGATTAATAGATGAATACAGCCTTAATCGAACATGGGGCTTTGCATCAGGCAGTGTTACGCCACTAAACGAATTAGGTGAAAAAGTATGGCCACAAGTTGGGGATATTGCAAACATGATTCTTTTGGATGCCACTTGCTCCGCACATGCAGTAGCGAGAAGGGCACCTGTCAAAACAGTCCTTCATCAAGGCACTATTGTAAAGAACAACGCATGAGGAGGCGGTCTTCCTTGACTATAAAAACATGGAGTAAGAATAGAAGGGAATATGTGTGAAGAAATATGGATACAAAGGAATTCTTTGGGCTTCAAAAATAAAAAGACAAAAAACTATAAAAAGCAGTAAAAATTACGAAAAACAAAATATTTAGCATCATTCATAATCTAAATATATTAAAAATTCAGAAATATAAAGGAGGAGCATTTTATTGATTGATTTACTTTTAACAGACGGATTTGTCGTAACGATGGATAAGCAAAGGCGGTTACTTCAAAATGGCGGAGTAGCAATAAATAAAGGAAGAATTATTGATGTAGGCAATTCAGAAGATTTAAACAAAAAGTATCAGGCAAAGAAGGTAATTGATTGTAAAGGTCATGTAATAATGCCAGGCTTTATTGACGCGCATGGTCACGGGGGCCATTCACTTTTCAAAACGATAGCTTCAGATAATATTGGAGATTGGATGCCTATAATAACAACTGCATACAAGCACTTTGTGACCGATGAGTTTTGGTATTATGAAGGCAAGTTATCAGCACTCGAACGATTAAAATGTGGAGTGACAACAGGAGTTTCAGTTATGGGGTCTGTACCTCGTTCGGATAATCCGATATTTTCCATAAATCATGCAAAGGCTTATACAGAAATTGGAGTAAGAGAAATTGTTTGTACAGGTCCGGCTAACCCTCCGTGGCCACAGTCATTTAGCCGATGGAAAGATGGAAAGCGAATAGTCGAGGAGGTTACTTTTGATCAGGCTATTAAAGGAGCAGAGGCGGTTATAGAGGCCCTTAACCATTCACATAATGATCATATAAGAGCTTTTATTACTCCTTATGTCATTGTTACATCTGTCAATTCATCTGCACCTACGCCACTGGAATCACTTCATAGGCTGACAGATCATGATAAAATGCAGGCTCGGCTGGTTCGTTCAATCGCTAAAAAATATGATACGCGTATTCATTCTGATGCATTTGGCGGAATGATTCACCTTGCAGCTAAGGAAAAGGAGTTTTCACTTTTCGGCCCTGATGTTCATTTACAGCATTGTCGAGGAATATCATTCGATGAAGCGAAAATTCTCGCTGAAACAGGTACTAATGTCAGTGCATCACCAGGTTTTGGATCAATTAATGCTCGAACACCTGTTACTGAATTAATTGAAATGGGAACTACAGTTGCAATTACTACAGATGGAACATCACCAATTAGCCCATTTGATATGTTCCAAGCGATGAGGCGTATGCAGCTTCTTCAACAGGCAGCCCTTAGGGATTATTATTATTTACCACCAGGAAAACTATTGGAGATGGTCACCATCGATGCTGCAAAATGTGTAGGTTGGGACGATGAAATTGGTTCACTTGAGATAGGCAAAAAAGCAGACGTAATAACTGTTAATTTTAATCAGCCACATTTAACTCCGGCTTTCATGCATGTTCACCGTCTTGTATACCAAGCAGTAGGAAGTGATGTTGATACTGTAATTGTAGACGGTAATGTAGTAATGGAAAATAGAATTGTAAATACGGTGGATGAGAAGCAAGTACTAGACGAAGCAAATGAAGAAGCTTGGGCAACAGTTAAAAGAGCAGGATTGGAACCTTTTATGCAGCCAACTTCTTATTTTTGGGGACATGCAAGAGCATATTTGGATGAAAGGCGTTTTAATAAGGAAGAGTTTGAGCAGAAAATGGAGGTAAAAATTTTATGAAGAAAAAACTAAAGGCAAAATACGTAATTGCCTTCGATGGTAATGATCATACAATTTTAACCAATGCAGAAATTGTTTATGAAAACGACACTATCTTGTATGTTGGAGAATGTTTCAATGGGCAGGTTGATGAAACAATCGATTTTGGAGAAGCTGTAATTAGCCCTGGCTTTATTGATCTTGATGCACTTGGTGATATTGATCATGACTCCATTCATGTTGAACAAGAAGAAGAAAAACGCAAAAATCTGCTTTGGTCAAAAGAGTATTACGATGCTGGACCAAAAGAGTTTATGTCGGAGGAAGAAGAGGCATTCAAGTCTCTTTATGCATATTCTCAGCTAATACTAAATGGTGTTACAACTGCAATGCCGATTACATCTGTTTTCTACAAAAAGTGGGCAGAGACATATAAAGAACTAGAAGCAGCGGTTCATCATGCAGGAATGTTAGGTTTACGTGTATATTTAGGACCAAGCTATCAATCCGGAATTAGAGTCGTGTCACCAAATGGAGAGATAACTGTGGAATTTGATGAAGACGAGGGTCAAGCAGGTTTGGAGCGAGCGGTTGAATTTGTTCGGCGGTACGATGGTGCTTATAACGGGCTGATAAGAGGGATGCTTGCACCTGAAAGAATTGAAACCCAATCTGAAGATATTCTTGTTAAAACAAAAAAGTATAGTAAAGAATTAAAATGTCCGGTACGCCTTCATGCAGCCCAAGGTGAATTCGAATATAAAGAAATTGTAAGTCGTTATCAAAAAACACCAATTCGTTTTCTGTATGATATTGGTTTCCTTGATAAGAATACGGCAATACCTCACGCAATTTATACAGCTGAGTATGTAGGGGAAGAGGAAAAATATGGCAGTGATTTGAAGCTTTTACACGAAACAGGTGTAACAGTAATTCATTGTCCCCTAGTGTTGGGGAGGCATGGTGTTGCAATGGAATCATTTTCAAATTATTTGGGGATGGGAATACCACTTGCACTAGGTACCGATGCGTTTCCGCCAGACTTTTTTCAAAATATCCGTACAGGGGCAATATTATCACGCATAACTTCAAAAAAAGTACAAGGTTCTACCTTTGCTGATATTTTTAGAGCAGCCACAATTGGAGGAGCATCTTTTTTAGGTCGTCCTGATTTAGGACGACTTGCACCTGGGGCAAAGGCAGATATTATCGTTGTAGATATGTCAGGCTTTCACATTGGCAATATTGATGATCCTTTCAGAACAATGTGCCTTGCAGCTTCAGGAAGTGATATTAAGATGTCTATTATTAATGGTAGAACTGTTATGAAGGACAGAACCATACCGGGAGTAGATTTTACAGAATTGAAGAAAAAAGGGAAGGATTATTTCACAAAACTTAAAGCAAGTTATATAGTTAGGGATTATCAGAGTCTTGGTCCGGAGAAACTTTTTTCTTCAGCTTTGAATAGTGACAGTGAACAACAAAAGATAGAAAAGTAGAAAAGGAGAGGAAAAAAATGAGTATTGTACAAAAGCCATATAAATTAATCGTATTATTACTGGTATTAATGTTTGGTCTCGTGGGATGTTCCACTACAAAAGAGAATGTGGATGGGAAAGAAAAGGTTGAAAAGGAAGAGATTAATGAATTAATAGTAGCTCGAAAAGCGGACGCAGGAAATATTGATCCACACTTCATATCAAGTAATCCTACTGCAAATTATGTATATGGGAAAGTATATGAAAGTCTTGTATCAAGGGATAAGGACTCGAACTATATTCCAGCATTGGCAGAAGAATGGAGTCAGATTGATGATTTAACTTGGGAATTCAAGTTACGAAAAGATGTAAAATTTCATGATGGAAGCGATTTTAACGCTGAAGCTGTTAAGCAGGTTTTCGATCGCCTGCTAGACGAAAAAACTGCTTCACCGAGAGCCGTAGTTTTTTCCATGTTGAAGGAAGTTGAGGTTAAAGATGATTATACGGCAGTACTTCATTTAAATAATCCATTTTCAGCATTATTGTCTGTGTTAGCAAGCAGTGAAGGCTCCATTATTAGTCCTAAAGCATTTAATGAAGGAGGAGTTGACTTATCAATCAATGCTGTTGGGACAGGACCTTTCAAGTTCGAATCTTGGAAACCGGGGCAAGAAATGGTCATTCTTCGCAACGAAGAATATTGGGGAACAAAACCTTCTTTTGAAAAACTTACGTATAAAGTAGTCCCTGAAGAATCGACAAGAGTCGCAATGGTCGAAACAGGAGAAGCACATGTAGCCGATCAACTTCCGGTAACAGAGCTAAATAGAGTGGAGGGTTCTTCATCAATGTCTGTTCTTCGAACAGAAGGATTTGGTGTTGAATATATTGGATTCAATGTAGAAAAGGAACCATTTACAGATGTGAAAGTACGCCAAGCGATTGCACATGCTATCGAAAAGGACGCAATCATAAAGGGTGTATACAATAGTGTCGGATCTAGAGTAGCATCAGCATTGGCTCCAAAGGTGATTGGCTTTCACGATGGATTAAAAGATTTTCCATATGATGTGAATCAAGCAAAAAACTTATTAAAAGAAGCTGGTTTTCCTAACGGTTTTAAAACAACGATTGTAACCGATGATCGTAAAGAACGTATTAATTTAGCAGAAGTTATTCAATCTCAACTTAAAGGTATTGGAGTAGAAGTAGAGATACAAGTATTAGAGTACGGAGTTTATATTGAAACACTTTCTGAAGGGAAATCTGAAATGTATATTGGCGGATGGGGTAATGCAACTGGAGATGCTGATTACAATCAATACAATGTATTCCATAGCTCTTCAGCAGGACCGGTCGGAAACTTTTCCTTTTATAAAAATCCAGTAGTTGATAAGCTAATTGAGGACGCAAGAAAAGAACCAAATGAGGAAAAGCGAATGGAATTGTATGCGGAGTTGCAAGAAATTGAGTTAGAAGAAGCTCCTCTTATACCGATTAGAACTCTTGAGCATTTATCTGTAACTGCAAAGGGGATTGATCAGGTTTGGATGAACCCAGTTGGATTTTTCTTCTTTGAATAAGTGAATAACAAAAATTTGACCCAAAAGGTTGTTAATAAACAACTCTTTTAGGTCAATTTTTTATTCCATGGTGTTTATTTGGGATAACATTTATTCTGTTAGGTATCAAGCGATAGGTATTCTACTAAACCTTTTTCAATTTAAACGGACTGACCATTAAAAATGAAAGGATAATCGTTATAAATAAGAAGAATGGCGCAGGAATATAAGGAATCATAAGATAGCTCAATGTAATTAGACAGCCGGCAGCTGTTATCGGAAGTCCAGTAAAATAGCCATTGTTCTCACTAATATTAAATCGTGCTAAGCGGAAAGCTCCACAGCCAATATAAAAAATGGTGAAAAATGAACCGGGGGCCCCGAATTCAATTAAAATTCCTTGATATATTAATAGTGCAGGAGCAACTCCAAATGATATAATATCACTCATGGAATCTAATTGCTTCCCTAATTCCGATTCAATTTGAAGCTTTCTAGCAATCATTCCATCGAACCGGTCAGCAAGTGCTGCGACAAAAATGAGCAGCAAACTTAGATTTAAATTACCTTTTAAGGCAAAAATAATGGCAAACCCGCCTAATGATAAATTCACTAAAGTGATAACATTTGCAGTTTGTGCTTTTAGTTTTTTTATGGTTTGATCTAAAATATCATTTAAAAACATTTACCACACTCCTTTTTAGGTAAGATATCATATGCCTAGTTGTCGTCCTAAGTGCTTTAGATTCACAAGTAAGCACGTTACTGTTCTTATTTTATAATATTTAATTTTATTCTCTTTAGTACTGACCGTAAAGAGTATATTGGGGGTGAAAGAATGAAACAATCGCTTTATCGGCTTTTTATTGAGCTTACGAACGGTAAAATAACTTCAGGACTATTAAAAAGATTTGCTCGTTCCAATGCCAGCCGCCTGTTCGTCCCATCTTTTTGTAAAGCTTATCAAATTAACCAGGATGAAATGGGGAAAACATTAGCGGAATATCCCACTTTGCATGATTTCTTTACGAGGTCTCTTAAAGAAGGAGTACGTCTTATTGATCAAGATCCCTATTCCATTGTGAGCCCGGTTGATGCAATCATTGAAGACATTGGCCTAATAAAGCCGGGACATATTATTACAGTAAAAGAAAAGGATTATTCCATTAGAGAGATGATGGGGAATGATGAAAAGCTAGATAAATATACGGATGGCTGCTACATGATCTTCTATTTAAGTCCTAGTCATTATCATCGGATTCATAGTCCTGTTACCGGCCGTGTTCTTGACCAATGGACATTGGGTCAGAAATCCTACCCAGTTAATAAATATGGTTTAAAATATGGAAAAGATGCACTGTCAAAAAATTATCGGACCATAACTGAAGTAGAGCATATGAACGGCAAGCTTTCAATTGTTAAGGTGGGGGCTATGTTTGTGAATTCAATAGAAGTGATACATAATGGTGATCAATTGGCAAAGGGTGATGAAATGGCTTATTTCTCCTTCGGCTCAACGGTTGTCCTTTTATTCGAAAAAAACAGTTTTACCCCAATGTCAACGATTAAAACACCATATGACATAAAAGTGGGTGAGCGGGTTGGCCATATTAATCATGACAAGAACATCACACAGTAGAAATAGCGTTTTGGAAGAGGAAAAAAGGTGCTCTGGGGGGCCGGTATATTTATCGTGAATTCACAAAGCCGTAACCCCCACTAAAAAGGAACATTGCATTAGGATGAAACTTTAATCTTATGTGACAATGAACGTCGGTGAATTTCCGTCTTTATTAGGTTAATAAAGTCTGAGCTTAACTTTAACTCGATTGCTTTATAATAGGATTCGATTAATAGTTCGTCTGACAGCTTTCGCATGTCCATTCACCTCCATGAATTTTAATTTTAGAATTCTATATAATTGACTTCATACATATAATGTAAGATTTATGTTGTAATCATACTCTAGCAAACTTTTTTCTTTAGAACAACCGTTCTGTTATCCACAATGCTTAGTGGATAACCTGTGGTTAAGTTGTTAGTAAAAGGTGGGAAATCATATAAATGAGTGTGCTTAATGTGAATAAAGTTATCCACAGAAATTTCTTGAGAAAAAAATGTCGAAAAATTTCTTAATTAGCTCAGATTAAGCCTATGTTTGAAAGATAGAATAAAATTGTTTATGATGAGTACAAATTATTACTTTTCTTTTTCGTTTTATAATAAAGAAGTAAATAGAGGTGTTATATATCGTGTTGAAGCAATTTTTACCGGATCAGCATGTTAGAAGTATATTTGAGATTACCCCTGAAAAGTTGAAGGAATACGGCATAAAAGGAATTATTACTGATTTAGATAACACCCTTGTCGAATGGGATCGACCGAATGCTACACCAAAGTTGATAAATTGGTTTGAAGAAATGAAAAATAGTAATGTCATGATTACGATCGTATCAAATAATAATGATAATCGGGTTAGGTCTTTTTCTGAGCCGCTTAACATCCCCTTTATCCCATTGGCTCGAAAACCTTTAGGGCGGGCTTTTAATAGAGCATTACTTGAAATGGGTCTTAAGAAAGAGGAAACAGTCGTTATTGGCGATCAATTATTAACTGATGTTTTGGGCGGTAACCGAAGCGGATTTCGGACCATTCTTGTTGTTCCAGTTGCGCAGACTGATGGTTTTATTACTCGGTTTAATCGTAAAGTGGAAAGATTAATCTTAAATTGGTTTAGGAAAAAAGGCATGATTCAGTGGGAGGATTAATTTGTGAGTGAACAATATATTTGTATAGGCTGCGGTGTGAAGATTCAAACTGAAGATCCAGCCGCAATTGGTTATGCACCTTTATCAGCGCTGGAAAAGGAAGCGATTATTTGTCAGCGCTGTTTTCGCTTAAAACATTATAATGAAGTGCAGGATGTTGATTTAACGGATGATGACTTTCTGAAAATTTTAAATGAACTAGGTAAAAGTGATTCTTTGATTGTGAAAATCATTGATATATTCGACTTTAACGGGAGCTGGCTGCCGGGACTGCATAGGTTTGTCGGAAAAAATAAAATCCTGCTTGTAGGGAATAAAGTCGATTTGCTGCCAAAATCGGTTAAACACAATAAGTTAATTAATTGGATGAAGCAAGAAGCAAAAGAGCTAGGCCTTAAGCCAGAAGATGTTTTTCTAGTAAGTGCTGCTAAAGGGAAAAATATTTCTGAGGTGGCTGAAGCAATTGATGTATATCGAAAAGGTAAAGATGTTTATGTTGTTGGCTGTACGAATGTTGGGAAATCAACATTTATTAATCGAATTTTAAAAGAGGTAACAGGAGAAGGTGATGTGATCACAACCTCACATTTTCCAGGTACAACTCTTGATATCATTGAAATCCCCTTATCGGATGGGAAGTCACTTGTTGATACGCCAGGAATAATAAATCATCACCAAATGGCTCATTATGTTGATAAGCGTGATTTAAAAATCATTACGCCGAAAAAAGAAATAAAGCCGACAGTCTTTCAGCTGAATGAGGGGCAAACCCTCTTTATTGGAGGCTTAGCGCGCTTTGACTATAAAACAGGCGGACGCAGATCCTTTGTTTGCCATTTCTCCAATGATTTAAATCTTCACCGTACAAAATTGGAAAATGCAGATGAATTATACAAAAACCATGTTGGTGAAATGTTAACGCCGCCTAGGATGGAACAAATGGACAGCTTCCCGGAACTTGTTAAACATGAATTTACAATTAAAGAAGGAAAAACGGATATAGTTTTTTCAGGTCTTGGCTGGATTACAGTCAATGAACCTGGGGCAAAGGTAGCTGCATATGTTCCAAAGGGTGTTCATGCCTTATTAAGAAAATCATTAATATAATTTTTAGAGTTAGAGAGATGTCAAGCTCCAGCGCCTACCCCC
>NZ_JBALOZ010000234.1:22055-25427 GCF_036965125.1 Bacillus sp. JJ1503 | reverse complement strand
AGGCGCTTGCGCTTTTCTAATAAGGGGAGAGAAATTGTGAAGAAGTTTTTTGCAGTTATAGGGGATCCGATTGCCCATTCCATGTCACCGGCCATGCATAATGATTTATTTCAAGCCTATCGTATTGATGCTCATTACCAGCCTCTTCATGTTAAGAGAGAGGATTTAGCAGATGCTATAAAGGGATTAAAAGCCATCGGAATCTCAGGGTTTAATGTGACTGTTCCACATAAGGAAACGATTATTCCATTGCTTGACGAACTAGATCCACTCGCCCAATCAATTGGGGCTGTTAATACTGTAGTGAATCTGGACGGCAAACTGATTGGTTATAATACTGATGGCAGCGGCTACGTTAGAGGGCTGCATGAGGAAATGCAAAATCTGCAGGATAAAAAAATATTGGTTATAGGTGCTGGCGGTGCAGCTAGAGCTATTTATTTCACAATTGCAGCGGCTGGGGTTGAAAAGCTAGATATTTGTAATCGGACAGTATTAAAGGCTGAGGTAATTAAGAATGATTGTCCATATACAGTCGATTCCAATGTGTATGATATGAAAAGTGCGGAAGAAAATCTTGGATTGTATGATCTAGTTATTCAAACAACACCTGCAGGTATGGCGCCAAAAGTTCAAGATTTGCCGCTTTCGTTACATAATTTGAAAGCTGGAGCATTAGCAAGCGATATCGTCTATAATCCATTAGAAACAAGATTTCTAGAAGAAGCAAAAAGCAAAAGTGCAACAATTCAAAATGGCTTAAATATGTTTGTGTACCAAGGTGCACTCGCATTTGAAAAATGGACAGGAATTTTTCCAGATACGAATCGTATGAGAGATATTGTTCTTTCACAACTAGGAGGATAACAAAATGTTAACAGGAAAACAGAAACGCTTTTTGCGTTCTAAAGCACATCACCTAAATCCAATTTTTCAAGTTGGTAAGGGTGGCGTAAATGAAAATATGATTAAACAAGTAGATGAGGCACTTGAAGCACGAGAATTGATGAAAATATCCGTTTTGCAAAATTGTGAAGAGGATAAGGACGTAGTTGCTGAACAAATAGTTAAAGGAACGAGAGCAGAGCTTGTCCAAATTATTGGAAGTACAATCGTGCTTTATAAAGAATCACGTGAAAATAAGCAAATCAATTTACCTTAATTCTTTTCGTTAAGCATGAAAGAATGTTGGGAGGAATTCACATGATTAGAACCGGCATACTAGGAGGGACCTTTGATCCGCCACATCTGGGCCATTTAATTATTGCAAATGAAGTGTTAAATGCTTATAACTTAGATGAAATTTGGTTTATGCCGAATCAGGAGCCTCCCCATAAGAAAAAATCTAATGCCATAAAAGAAGCAGATAGAATAAATTTATTACAGCTTGCAATTAGTGGGCATCCTAATTTTAAAATAGAGCTATTAGAGCTTGAAAGATCAGGTCCCTCCTATACATATGAATCCATGAAGATTCTTACAAGAAAACATCCTGATAAGGAATTTTATTTTATTATCGGTGCTGATATGGTTGAGTACTTGCCAAAATGGCGGAATATTGATGAGTTGGTTAAGATGGTTCAATTTATAGGCGTAAATAGACCATCTTATAGTAATGAAAGCCATTATCCAATATTATATGCAGAGGTTCCGGATGTGGAGATTTCATCCAGTCAAATCCGGAATCGACTGCTGGAAAATAAGACGATTCGATATCTCGTTCCCGATTCAGTCAGGAATTATATTAAGGAGAATCAATTATATGGATCGTGAATCTGCTTTACAAATAGTTAAGAAACAATTACCGGACCATCGTTACCATCATACTATTGGAGTAATGGAAACAGCCTTGGTCTTAGCTGAAAAGTATGGTGCTAATGTGAAAAAGGCAGAGCTTTCTGCTATTTTCCATGATTATGCTAAATTTAGGCCAAAAGAGGAAATGCGACAAATCATTATCGATGAAGGAATGCCGAAAGAGCTTCTTCTATACAATAGTGAACTTTGGCATGCGCCAGTTGGGGCATATCTAGTGCAAAATGAAGTTGGAATAGACGATGTGGAAATTTTAGACGCCATCAGATACCATACATCAGGACGAACTAATATGACCATACTTGAAAAAGTAATTTATTTGGCTGATTATATCGAGCCTGGAAGACATTTTCCCGGGGTTGATGAAGTTCGTGAAATAGCAAAGGAAAGCCTGGATAGAGCTTTAATAAAATCAATTCAAAATACGATCTTTTTTTTAATGAAAAAAGAACAGCCGGTTTTTCCAGCTACATTTAACACATATAATGACTTAATTATGAGATCGGGAGGACTGATTGAATGAACGAAAAAGAATTGCTATTAACCGCTGTTAAAGCTGCTGATGATAAAAGAGCAGAGGATATTATTGTTTTAAATATGAAGGGGATTTCTTTAATTGCTGACTACTTTCTTATTTGCCATGGAAATTCTGATAAGCAGGTGCAGGCAATTGCACGAGAAATGAAGGAAAAGGCAGAGGAAAGAGAATATACAGTTAAAAGAATTGAGGGCTTTGATGAAGCAAGATGGATCCTCGTGGATTTAGGGGACGTTGTTGCACATATATTCCACCGTGATGAAAGAAGTTATTATAATTTGGAACGCTTATGGGGCGATGCACCAATTGAAAATGTACAAAGCGAGCTGAATCAATGAGCTATGGAAAGTTTGCCTATCTCTATGATCAGCTCATGAAAGATGTTCCTTATGATAAATGGGCAGAATTAGTATTTGAGAAGGCAAAGAAATATGAAGTAAGCGGGAAAAAATTGCTTGATCTCGCCTGTGGTACAGCTGAGCTTTCTGTGAAGCTTTCTGAGATTGGATTTCATGTAACTGGCGTGGATCTCTCCGAGGAAATGTTGACCGTCGCAATGGCAAAGGCTAATGAAAATGGATTAGCAATCGAATTTTATCAGCAAAATATGGCTGAACTCGATGGATTAGGCAGATTCGATATAATTGGCATTTTCTGTGATTCGATAAATTATTTACAGAAAGAAAAAGAAGTTATGGCCACATTTCAACGTGTATATGAGCATTTGTCTAGTAATGGTCTCTTTATCTTTGATGTACACTCACTTCATAAAATCATGGAGATATTTATGGATCAAACCTTTACTGCGAATGACGAGGAGATAAGCTATATTTGGCATTGCTTTGAAGGTGAATATCCTTTCAGTATAGAGCATGATCTAAGTTTTTTTGTTTTAGACAAGGAGTCAGATATGTATGCTCGTTATGATGAACTCCATTATCAGAGGACTTATCCGATTGATGTATATGAAAATTGGCTTCAGGAAACAGGCTTTGAACTCCTTGAAGTTTCTGCCGATA